>NZ_JAEQCF010000079.1:0-44241 GCF_020738625.1 Microcoleus sp. PH2017_09_SFU_O_A | reverse complement strand
TCAAATCGAGAGAGCCAATCAAAATCAAAATCAACTGCAATCTCAAATATCCGACTTAGAAAATCAGTTAGAAAATGGGCGTCAAACTCGATCGCAATTAGAGTCTCAACTAGAAACTGCTAACAGAGAGCGATCGCACATTTACGCCCAACTCTCGGAAATGCAAAGTCAAATCGAGAAAGCAAACCAGAGTCAAGCTCAACTTCAATCTCAAATATCTGAGTTAGAACATCACTTAGAAACAGTATATCAAGAACGGTTGCAGCCAACACCGGAAATTACTGCAACAGCGGAAGAATCACCAAAAGCTGAATTACTAGATAAAAACGCCGAGTCAACCCCAGAAGCAGCAATTTTGAAAAATCAAGAATTTGTAGTTTCTCAGCAAGGCGAAGGTGACTATACCACTATTAGCGAAGCCCTAAAAAATGCTGTTTCAGGTACGCGAATTTATGTGCATCCGGGTGTGTACAAAGAAAGTATAATAATCGACAAATCTGTGGAAATTATCGGCAACATAGAAGCGGGTAGCGTCACTGTTGAAAGCAGCGATTCAAACTGCATTCAAATGGCAACAGACAGCGCTTTAGTGCGAGGATTGACAATTAAAACAACAGGGAAATATTACGCTGTAGATATTCGCCAAGGCGAGTTAATCGTAGAAGACAGCGATATCACTTCTGCCAACTATTCTGTGGTAGTAATCTGCGGCTCTAATGCTAATTCAGTAATCCGTCGCTGTCAAATTCATGATGGAATATGGAACGGAATCTTTATCTCGGATAATGGCAAAGCAACGGTGGAAGATTGCAATATCTATAATAACGGCACTCTGGGAATAGGTGTCGGATTGGGAGGAAAATTGATTGCGCGCAGGTGTAGAATTAATGGTAATGAAGGTGAGGCGATCGCAGTTTATAGAGATAGTATTGCTACGGTGGATGATTGCGATTTAACCGGCAATACTGGGGGTGCTTGGCGGATTGCAGATAACGGATATATTCGCGGGAAAGGCAATCAAGAATAGAAGAAGTCATTAGTCATTTGGGACGGGCTAGAAGCCCATCCCACAAAAATCTTTTTTATTGTGGGATGGGCTTCTAGCCCGTCCTAATTATTTTTGCAAGAAGTCTATAATCTTAAACAAAAGACTTAACCGCATTTGCCAAATCCGCCGCATACTCTTCGTGCAAGCCCAAAGAACCAGGGATAACTCGCGATTCTACTCCCGGTAATTGGGCTAATACTTCCATTTCCGCCTTAGATTTGGGCGGTGCTTTCTCAGCAATTACAACCATCACCGGCACTGCTAATTCTTGGAAGTTGGCGACAAATTCTTCTCGGGTTTTTGCCGGATCTAAACCACCAGTTACAAAAGCCGCCGAACCAAATCTCGCACCTACTTGCTGCGTGACTTTCCATTTGTTTTGGATGAAATCGGGGGTGACTTTTGCTGCATCCGCGTAGACGTGGCGGCGGTACATTAAACCCAGGAATGACGGCGCAGTGTTCAGTTTGTAAAGGAATTGACCGAGTAAGGGCGATCGCACTAATTCTCTCACAATTCCGTGCCAGCCGCTTTGCTGTTTGCTCATCGTCGGTAAAGGCCCGCGCCAAGTCGGTGCAGCTAACACAATTTTTGACCAAACATTCGGCTTTGACTGCGCTAATTGCATCGCATAACCCGCAGCGTGACCGGCCGCAACTACAGCCACAGGACTGCTAAAAGTAGACTCAACAAAATCCTGAATAAATTGATGATATAATTGCGGTTCGTAGTCGGTGCGCGGGCGATCCGAGTCGCCAAAACCAGGCCAATCTACACTCACAACTTGAAAGTTAGGAGCCAACAATTCTGCTAAAGGACGCATTTCTGCTCGTGTTGAAACCGTACTGAAAGCTGGCAGCAATAATACGGTGTTTCCTTGTCCTCTGGTTTCGTAAATAACTTTGATTTGCGTTCCTTTCCAGTTCCAGAGATATTCTTGAACTGTCGCGGGATAGCTGCCATAATTAGATTGGATTAAATCAGCAGTCTGAGTCACAGCTTTTGCTCCTGTTAATTTGCTTCTGCTTGCGCGCTAACTTCGCAACCCAGTGCCTTGTTTCTCATCATTTGAAAGATGTTATAAAATCCGTTAGCGCGAGAAGGTGTCAGGCTCACATTCAATCCCGTATCTTGAATAAAATCTGGGGTAACGCTGACTATTTCCGCAGGCGTCAATCCGCTTAAACCTTCGACGAGCAAGCCAACTAATCCTTTGACTAGCTGAGCGTCTGAATCGCCTTCAAAGGAAACTTTTCCGTCGGCTAAAGTTGCGGTAATATAAACTTGTGACACGCAGCCAGAAACTTTGTTCTCTGGCTGTTTATTGCTTTCGGGAAATGGTGGGAGTCGCTTGGCATACCACAGCAGTTGTTCGTAGCGCTGTTTCGGATCGGAGTGTCGCTGGAAGCGCTGGACAATTTTAGCTAGGGTTGGCGGTAGCGCGGTATTTGCGGACATGATTTCGAGTAGCGGTTTACATCGCTAATATTATACATTTCATTTTAGCAGTCGGTGCGGGCGATCGCCAATCAGAATAGGTTATTGTAGAGAAAAATTGCGTGAAGCGTTCGCTCTCCCCTTCCCGAAGGCTAGCTATCCCGTTATTAATCGCCCTACAAATCTCAACGGAGGAAATATGGTATTTGGTGCAGTTGACGAACATTGGTGCCGAGTTGTGATGAACCGCGAAACTCGCAACATCGTTAAAAGCTTGCAGCCCGATCGATTAAATACCTTAGAAATCTCTGGCGACAGTTGGGGCAAATTAGAATCTTTTCAAAGCTATAAATCCGTCAAATATCCAGAGTTTGACATTTGCGAGTGTTGCCTCGATCAAACATTTGATTTAATCATTGCCGAACAGATATTTGAACATTTACTTTGGCCTTACCGCGCTGGCAAAAATATCTATCAAATGCTCGACAAAAACGGTTATTTTTTAATAACTATACCGTTTTTGATTCGGATTCACGATTACCCTAACGACTGCTCTCGCTGGACAGAAACAGGAATCAAATACCTGCTGGCTGAATGCGGTTTCAATTTAGAGCGCATCCAAACAGGCTCTTGGGGAAACCGCGCTTGTATTGTGGCAAACTTCTCAAAATGGGAATATTACAATGCTTCCATTCATTCGTTAGCAAATGAGCCGGATTTTCCCTTAGTAGTATGGGCTTTGGCGCAGAAATAACACCCCGATCGAACAATTTGAGATTTGAAATTTTTGGTTTTAGATTTGGGATTTTAGATTTTAGATTACCGAAGAAGACTGCGCCAAACTACGAGAGAGTCGATCTTACAAAACAACGTTAGCTGAAGCAGTCTTGGCGATCGCACTCAACTCAAGTCCAAGGGCGGCAAACCGCGCAACTGACGCAGGGAATTGATGCACAACTGACAGTCGCAGCCAAACAGCGCCGCTGCTGCATCGCTTTCTTCCTCCGTAAAATCTAGCATCGCCACCGGTTCTTGATTCGGGCGCTGCCAACCGATTCTGGCCTTGGAATTAGCAGCAGCAGCCTTACCGGGAAGGCGCATACAAGTCAGACGTTGGGTGTGGGGCGATCGCACGCAGGTTGGCGCATCAGCCGATTTACCCGGTGTTTCGCCTATGTTTTGAGTGTTTTGGGCGATCGCGCTCAAAGACATCAGAGATCCAAACAGCGTCGGACTTACAAGCAAAGTGAGGAGCAATCTATTCATTTGTCGTCCATAAGAACTTTAACGTACACAGTAGCGGATTATCTGTGGCAATTCAACAAGGTTTTTGGCTTGCATCAGTACAGTTTGCCGTTATTAAGGTTTAAAATCCGAATATTTTTTGATCAAACTTGCAATAATTCCCCGTATTGGCAAGCAGATTTTTGCGATCGGTATCGCCTGTGCTTCCCAGTTTAAGATTTGTTGCAAGTTTAGAGAATTCCCTTAGCTAGTGATAACAAAATCATTCAATGTGGGTAAAATAATGTCAGTCAGGGCAACTCGAAGCAGCGCACAAGTTTACATCGGAAACCAGGTGGGGAGTGATGAGTACAGTTTTAGTTGTGGAAGATTCCCGCAGCCAGCGGGAGTGCATTTCACATCAGTTGAAATGCAGTGGATTAAATGTAATTCAAGCATCTGACGGTGTGGAAGCACTAGATAAAGTTGAGAGAAGTTACCCGGATTTAGTATTATTAGATATCGTCATGCCCCGCATGGACGGTTACGGTGTTTGCCGTTTAATCAAAGCTAATCCCGAAACTCGGAATATACCAGTAATATTTTTAACCGGCAAGGGACAGCAGCTAGCTTTGTTCTCCAGGGCGATCGATCGCGCCGAGGCGTATGTTAGCAAACCTTGGCAGCCCAGGGAACTTTTGGCAACCATCAAAAAAGTCTTGATGAATGCCAATATTAAGTTCGATCGGGCTTCGGCTGACGCTTGGACGGAATACGGCATTTTAAACTTAAGTACCATTGAATTGTATCAAAGTCGCGCCGATGCTTGGACAAAATACAGCGCCCAAATTATTAAATTGTACGATACCAGCATAGCAGCTTTTCAGCAAGCTTTGGCAATTGAACCGACTCACTCGACAGCCAACAAGTATCGCAACCGAGTTCAGACTATCCGGGCAATTTTGATGAAAAAGATTGAGCAAAATCAACCTTGCAAAGTCTGCGACTATTATTACGGCAAAGATGGTATCAATTGTGCAGTACATCCCGCTGGTCGCCCTCAGCCTTTTTGTCGCGATTGGGAGTTTAATTAATTCAACTACAATGAAAACAAATAACCGCACCAACTTGGAAAAACTGCTGCAAGAAAGAAACGAAAACCCCCAAAGAATGGCAGAAATTGACGCCCAAATTAATGCAACTTTTCGTCAAAATCACACAATCTTGGTAATGGATATGTCGGGATTTTCTCGAACAACTGTCCGTTACGGAATCATTCATTTTTTGTCAATGATTCACCGGATGCACGGAATTGTCAAACCGATAATTGCGGAATGTGGCGGTACTGTTGTTAAGGAGGAAGCAGACAATATTTTTGCAGTATTTCCCGATGTAAAATCTGCTGTGGAATCTGCAATTGACTCTCTGAAACAAACGGTGGCTGTCAACACGACTCTGCCGCCGGATATGGATATTTACCTCTGCATTGGTATTGGCTGCGGCGATGTTTTGATGCTGGAAGGAGAGGATATGTACGGATCGGAATTTAATCTAGCAGCCAAGCTGGGAGAGGATTTGGCGGAACGGGGAGAGATTTTGCTTACCTCAGCAGCGTTTGAAAAGTTTGAAGGTGATAAGCAAGATTGGGAAAGAATAGATTTTTCGATTTCGGGTTTGGAGTTTGTGGCGTATAAGCAGGTATCATCTACTTAATTTATCTCAGGTTTTTTTCACAATATAAAATAGAAAATTGATGAGAAACCCAGTTCCTTCGCAAATACCCGGTTAGTCTACGATTTTTAGTACATTCCTCGACGCAACTTGCACTCTTATAGAGGTTAGTCTTTTGGTACGTTGTTGCGCTTCAGCGCTCTTTGATATATAAAGTAGAAAAGGGTCATAAAGCGCAACAACCTTCAAAGAAAATTGCACTCTTATAGGGATTAGTCTTTAGGTACGTAGTCAAAAAGGTGAGGTATGACTGACAGGTTATATAACCACTGAAACCAAGAGGGCTCTCTTCCCAACAACGTCCGCGAATCTTTCGCTAGATCCGCTATAAATTAGAAAAGAGCGCTGAAGCGCAACAACGTACCTTTATTTAATCTCAAAAAAGATAGAGTTTAAAGAAAACAGGATTGACGCATTTCTAACCACTCGTGCGTCCAATAAATTAAAAAATCAGATGATTGACGAACAAAAAAATTGGCAAACTATCAATTTAGCGAATATTCAACAGAGGCTGGCTTGGGTGCAACAACAGCCGGATGGAGTTGTGTTTTGCAAAGAGTCGGGAGTTCACTATGTTGCAGTTAGAAAAGATAAAGGTCAAATTAAGCTATGTTTAGTAGAAAAAGTGAATTTGTATACAGATTTATTGCAATCTGTGTTCAACCTCAACAATCCTCTGCATTTAGTTTCAGAATATACCCAAGCGATGATGTTGGGTTTATTGTGGCAAAATCAACCTAAAAAAGTTTATATAGCTGGGTTTGGCGGTGGCAGAATTCCGTTAGTTATGCACCATTATTTGCCGGAAACTGTTGTAGAATGTGCTGATGTAGATGCGATCGCGATTTCAGCCGCCATTGAGTGTTTTGGAGTGCACTTCGACAGCAGACTCAGCGTAGCAATCCAAGATGGGAGAGAGTATCTAGAGCAGCAAAGCCCAGATGTGCAGTACGATATAATCATGACTGACGTGTTTTTTGGCAACGGCTACTTTCCGCACCGGCTAGCAACTAAAGAATTTTATGAACTTTGCCAAAAACATTTGTCAACCGCTGGAGTTGTTTTAGTAAATCTGCTGCAAAGAGATGAGTTTTATGCCCAAAAGGTGAAGACTTTTCAAAGCGTGTTTTCCCAGGTATACGTATGCCCTTGGAAGGATATTAATAGTGTTTTAATTGGGACTAACGGCCCTATTTTAGACAAAGAAGAGATTGTTTCCAGAGCAAAATATGTGCAAGATGGACATGAATTTTCGTTTTCCTTGACAGACAGAGCTCTTGATGTGAAAATAGGTTCAGAATTGTCTCAGATTATAGCTAATTTAGACCAAGCTCAAATTTTGACCGACGATTTGCCACCCGCCGGTTATTTTGATTCTTGGTTATTTTGATATCCAACACAACAAAACTGGTTCGTAGTGAGGACTTTAGTCCTCTGAAAATGAGGACTAAAGTCCTCACTACGAACTTAATTAGTATTTTTTTTACCGGATTGGATATAATTTATCCTTTAATATATTCAGCCATTTGCTTTTCTAGGCGATCGATCAATGTATCGACATCCGCTGCTGCGAGTTCAAAACAATCAGGGGGTGCGGGGTCAATTTCAAACAAAATTAGCTTGATTTCACCTTCGCCGATCGCCAAAATCGCTACCTCTTTCTCCGGTTTGTGAGCGTTTAGCACTCCTAAAATTTCCTGAATATGACTTTTAACTTGACGGTTTAACTCTTCTACTGCCTCTTTTTTACAGTACACGAAGCGTGGCGTTCCGGCAATATCAATGCCCAAAATATCGTCGCTTTCCTCTCCTCTTTCCTGAAGGAGTCCCCAAGCTAAAGCCGCCAATTCTTGTTTGTTGGCTGCTACAAATTTATCTAATTTGCGGCGCCAGTTACTTTGATTTTTTTGTTCGGACTCAGGCCCACCAAATAAAAACATTTTTTCTCTTTGCTTGTAGAAACTAATATCTTACGGTTATTGGTTATTTGTTATTGGTTACTGGTTACTGGTTATTTGTGATTCGTTATTGGTTATTTGTGATTCGTTATTAGCAGACTGTGAATAACTAATTACCAATGCCAAATGCCCAATGCCCAATGACCAATTACCAATTAGCAAATTCAACCTAAAAGCGCAGCGCTTTTATTTTATACCAGATTGCACCCGCCAGAGCGACGCATAAACTCCATTATGTTCGATAAGTTGTTCGTGATGCCCCGATTCTACCACTCGCCCCTGCTCCATGACAAAAATGCAATCGGCATTACGGACAGTAGAAAGACGGTGGGCGATCGCAATTGTAGTCCGATTTTTGGTAATTCGTTCGAGCGATCGCTGAATTGCGGCCTCCGTCTCGTTATCCACCGCTGAAGTAGCTTCATCCAGAATCAAAATCGGCGGATTCTTCAACACAGCCCTCGCAATCGCAATCCGCTGCCGCTGTCCCCCCGACAATTTTTGACCGCGTTCCCCTACAATAGTGTTGTAACCGTCCGGCAATTGCGCGATAAACTCGTCAGCTTCCGCAATTTGAGCAGCATTTACTATCTCTCGATCGGTGGCATCAAAAGTGCCGTAAGCAATATTTTGGGCCACCGTACCGTGAAACAAGAATACATCTTGACTCACCAATCCGATCGCTCTCCGTAAATCTTTTAAATTCAGGGTAGTTAATTCTATGCCATCGAGATAAATCTGACCGTATTGTACCTCGTACAGCCTCATAATTAATTTTACCAGCGTACTTTTTCCCGAACCAGTCGCGCCCACAATTGCCGTAGTCTTCCCCGCCGGCAGAGTCAGGGAAAAATACTGCAAAATCGGTTTTCTTTGATTGTAATAAAAGGTAACATTTTTAAATTCCAGCGTGCCTTTAATCGAACTAACCGGCAGCCGAATATCACCCGTGCGAATTGCGATCGGCGTATCCAACAAATTCATCACCCGATTAGTAGAAGCCATGGCGCGCTGGTATCGATCCATAGTATCACCCAGGCGGGTCAGGGGCCACAGCAACCGCTGCGTCAAAAACACCAAAACGCTGTAAGTCCCTACAGACAATCTGCCCGCCACTACCTCCAAACCGCCCAGAAATAGCGTTGCAATAAAGCCCAGGAAAATCACCACGCGAATTAGCGGAATAAAAGCTGCCGAAATTGCGATCGCCCGTCGGTTACTTTGGCGGTAAGCTTGACTTTGGGTTTCGATGCGCTGAGTTTCATAATCTTCGGAAGTAAAACTTTTAATAGTAGTAATTCCCGTCAGATTATTCGACAATTGCCCGTTCAAAAAACTCACCTTTTCCCGCACATCAGCATACAGTGGAGCAAGGCGATTTTGAAATGCAAACGAGCCCCAAATAATAAAAGGAATTGGCAGCATTGACAGGATAGCAACAGCAGGAGATGCTGCAAAAAAAGCGGCGCTAATCACAATTACCGTCGTACTTACCTGAATCACTTCATTGGCACCACCATCCAAAAAACGTTCCAGTTGATTGATATCATCGTTGAGAATCGAAATCAAACCGCCCGTGCTGCGTTCTTCAAAATAAGCTAATTCTAATTCTTGTAAATGGCTGTAAGCTTCCAGACGCAAATCGTGTTCGATATCCTGAGCCAAATTGCGCCACAAATAATCATAGGCATATTCAAAAACCGATTCCAAAGTCCAAACAATCAAACTCAAAAAAGTAATGATTGCGAGTTGCAAAACGACATCTTTTATGCCCCACTTAGCAAGGATAGAATCTTGTTGTTTCACCACCACATCAACGGCAATACCGATTAATGCTGGTGGCGCTAAATCAAAGAATTTATTCAGCAGCGAACAAATACTTGCCAGCCAAGTTTTCAGGCGGTAGCGGCGCCCGTACTTCAGCAGCCGCTTGAGGGGATGGACAGGTTTAGAGGGATTTGGTGACAATTGAGGATGGGGATAATTGGACAAGTTTTAGATTGTGCAGTTATTTTTATGGTTTTAGGAACGGGCTAGAAGCCCATTCCACAATCTTTGAAATTGTCTTTGGGAACGGGCTAGAAGCCCATTCCACAATCTTTGATTTTTTGCTGGAACAGGCTAGAAGCCCATTTTACAATCTTTGAAATTGTCTTTGGGAACGGGCTAGAAGCCCATTCCACAATCTTTGATTTTTTCTGCTGGAACGGGCTAGAAGCCCATTCCACAATCTTTGGAATTGTCTTTGGGAACGGGCTAGAAGCCCATTCCACAATCTTTGATTTTTTCTGAGGGAACGGGCTAGAAGCCCATTCCACAATCTTTGGAATTTTCTGGTGGAACAGGCTTCTAGCCTGTTCGTAAAACCAGTTTTTGAGAACCGACAAATCAGCCTAGGCTTTAAATGTTAATACTGGCTTCATTTTAGCGACAATCTCCACAATTTGTGCCTCCACCTGAACGTCAATCACTGGTTGAATTGGCTTGTAAGCGGCCGGTGCTTCTTCGATTCTACGTTCTTCGCGTAAGGTAATGCAATCTACGCCAGTTAATCCCAAAGCTGCTTCAGTTTTGTCAGCACCTTCGCGACTGAGATCGAAACGCGATCGCGCCCTGCCCGCACCGTGAGAAGCCGATCGCAAAAATCGATCGTTTCCCAAACCAATTAGCAAATAAGACGGCGCACCCATCGAACCAGGTACAATTACAGGCTGGCCAGAATGTGCGGGACAAGCGCCTTTGCGAGTCACCCAGCCGTCACCTTCAGCTAAGGTAATATTGTGAGGCAAATCGTAAACTAAAGGAGCTTCGATATCCCCGAAAACTTGTCGCAAACGCAGTCGCAGAAGTTCTGCTAGCAACAAGCGGTTGATAAAACCATAATTGGCGGCCGTTGCTTCCGCTTGTAGGTAGCTGCTCACAAGTTCGGGATTGGCTTCGACAGACAGCGGAAACAGCCCGGATTCAGGGTATTTTAGGGTTTTCGGCCAGGCTTCGCAAGCTCGATCGCGCCACATACCGCCGATGTATTTGCCGACATTTCGCGAACCGGAGTGAATCATAAAAGCGATTTGTCCCGATCGAACTCCCCAAGTATAGGCCGTAGCTCGATCGACAACTTCTTCAACCACTTGAATTTCTACAAAATGATTGCCACCGCCGATGGTACCTAACCCGCCATCCCTGACAGTGCCGTCATTTGGGACTAATTCTTCCGGCGCCCATTTGACATCGCCATTCATCGAACCGCCTCCGAAAGTGCGATCGCACTCTTGCGCCAACTGCTCGAAATCCGAATTTGCTGCGCTGCCCATTGCCCTATCCAGCATACCATCCAGCCATCCGGGGATGCCGTGTTGGAACATCGCGCGGGCAGTTTTTGCAGTCATGCTGACATCGCGAGTACCGAAGAAATAATCGCCTTTCATCAACTCTACAAATCGATCGCGCTTTCCCAGAAATTGTTCGACAGACAAATCAGCAACGTGTAAGCGCATCCCGCAGTTAATGTCGGAGCCGACAGCCGCCGGAATCACCATTTTGTCAGTTTGGACGATCGAACCAATTGCCACTCCCGCATCCCCCGGATGGAAGTCTGGAGTGGCGCAGGCGCGACAAACACAACCACCTTGAGGGTGACGGACATTCGCCAAATTTGCTAACTGTTTCAGCGCCTTTGCTTCCACCGGAAAACCTTCTGGAAGCAAAACTTCTGCTGTTGTGGAACTGGCATCTTGCCAGTTATCTCTTGTAGCAAAAACATTTTCACTGTTTTCTGTTGTGGAACTGGCATCTTGCCAGTTTTCTTTCAGAGAACTATTGAGACAAATCGAGTAGACTTGATTGTCGTAACTCACATCAAGACCTTGCCGAGACAAAGCTCGCAAAAGCCTGTTCAAGTTTTTTGGCTGCTGCATAAATAGTCTGTTGCGGGTTGCAGTGCAACCCCCACAAATTGAAGAGATGTTGTAGTTAGTAAAAGACTTTGGTTCAGCAGCCGCAATCTTTTCAGAGACAAGTTGAAGGCAACTTTTCTAATTATGTCGATCCTGGCACATTATTTTTTATCTGTCAACCGCTTTCTTAGCGATTCTCAATTTTTGTGAGGTACGCGATCGAGTAATTACCAATTACCAATTACCAATTACCAATTACCAATTACCAATTACCAATTACCCAAGCGTACCGCACTGTTATACCAGAAACGCTACAGATAATATCTAACCGTTGTCACAACCCGACTTTTTTTAGCCAGCAAAGCCGCCTTCAAAAAGAAAGCAGTTTGATTGTGTAGCAGTCCCTCCCACCAATTTTTCGTCACAAAAGCCGGAATAATTAGCGTTAAGAAAACTCCCGGGCGTTGCTCTTCAAACAAAGTCAAAAAGTGAGTTAAAGCCTCACCAACAGAACGGTAAGGCGATTCCAGAATTTCTAGGGGAATGTCAGATTGCAAATCTTGCCAAGCCGCTTGCAGTTTTGCTCTATCTGTCAAACCTATATCTACGTGAACCGCCACAACCTCATCAGCAATTAAACGAGCGTAATCCAAGGCATCAAAAGTTCCCCGGTGCAACTGGCCAACTAACACCACCGCCGGATGTGTCACCGTCTTAACTTTAGGTCTGGGAGGATAAGATATGGGTTCTATTCCCTGAATGCTCAAGCGAGCGGCTACATACCGATAGTGCCGGTGAATAGCTAAAAATAGACTAACTACAATCGGAATAGTTACTACCACAACCCAAGCTCCCAAAAGGAATTTGGTAGCGACAATTACAGCTAAAACTCCCGTGGTTGCCACTGCACCAATACCGTTCATCACAGCACTAGATTGCCAGCCTTTGCCTCGCTCCTTAAACCAATGAATCACCATTCCAGATTGGGACAGAGTAAAAGAAGTGAAAACTCCAACCGCATACAGCGGAATTACTGCGGTGGTATCGCCTCGGAAGATGATAATTAACAGAGCCGCGCAGAGGCTGAGCAAATTAATGCCATTAGAATAAACTAGGCGATCGCCCAACAGCGACAACTGCCTCGGCAAAAACCCATCCCGCGCCAAAAAATAACAAAGTCGCGGAAAATCTGCATAACTCGTATTCGCAGCCAACAGCAAAATCAACAGAGTTGCAGCCTGCAAATAGTAATAAAATATGCCGACTCCAAAAATATCTTTTCCTAACACAGAAAGGAGCGTTTCGTTTTCTTTAGGAATCACCTGATAAATATGGGCTAAGTAACTAATGCCCAAAAACATAAATCCCAGAATTACTCCCAAATAAGTTAAAGTTAGGCGTGCATTCTTCCATTCAGGAGGCTTAAAAGCCAACACTCCATCCGATATGGCTTCAACTCCAGTCAGGGCTGTACAGCCCGCCGCAAAGGCGCGCGCGATCAGAAACAATCCCAAAGGTTCCTTAGCTGGAATGTTTTCTAATGCTGGCAAAACATGACCTGTTGCCTGTTGGAATAAACCGCAGCCAATCAAGATAAAAATGCCCACGATAAACGCATAGGTGGGAACCATAAATATCTTGCCAGATTCCCGCAGTCCCCTGAGATTGGCAAACATGATCAGGACAATACAAACTAAGCACAGTTCAACGGTATAGGGCAGCAAGGAGGGAACTGCTGAAGTCAAGGCGGCAATACCAGCGGAAATGCTGACTGTTACGGTGAGGATGTAGTCAATCATCAGCGAAGCTGCTGCGATCAAACCGGGATAAATACCCAAGTTTTCTCGCGCCACAATGTAAGCGCCACCGCCGTTGGGATACGCTTTAATTGTCTGTCGGTAAGACAGCGCCACGATCGCCAACAGTAAAACAATAATTCCCGAAATAGGCAGCGATAAACTTAAACTGCTGCTCCCGGCTAGTAACAGCACCAGCAGAGTTTCTTGAGTAGCGTAGGCCACAGACGAAAGTGCATCGGAAGCAAGAACAGCTAGCCCTGTAGCGTTGCTCAGCCGTTCGTGAACAGATGCGCTGGTGGGCAGAGATTCACCCAGTAAAACCCGCTTGAGCCGAGAATAAGTGTACATTGAAACTCAATATAGAGGCGTCCACAAATCATAATCGAGACGGGGACAGTTTTCAGCAATTTTGGGATCACAAGTGGTAATTATCTCTGGCTTGTTGAGTCAGCTTCAGCTTCTGTTCGAGAGCTTGCCAATCTTCGGCTTCGATATCGCCCATCAACTCGTCGAGACTGTCGCGGTAAATAGAGAGCGATCGCAATAATTGCTCTCTATTGTACTTTGCCACCATCACTCCCAGCTCGGGGTTGCCACCCCCTACGCGGCTGGTGTCCCGAAAACCCGAACTCGCCAAATTTTGCGCTAAATTCACAATATCTCGATCGCCCTCTCGATCGCACGCAGCCACCAGCGTCGCGCTAGCCATTATCGGCAAATGAGAAATCCAAGCCACAGCTCGATCGTGTTCTTGAGGGCCGCACCGATAAACCGACGCACCCAACAACCGCGCAATTTCCTCAACCTTCTCCACTGACTGCGCCGGAGTCTGTGCAGTCGGAGTCACCACATAAGGCCGCCCCACAAACAAATCCCTCACCGCCGCCTCAATCCCACTTTCAGCAGTCCCCGCCATCGGGTGTCCCCCAACAAAATTCGGCCACAGAGCTGACACAGCATCGACTATGGGAGTTTTTACCGAACCGACATCGGTTACAATCGCATCAGGGGAAAGATGGGGAATTAATTTTTGGACGATCGGCTCGATCGCGGATAACGGCGTGCAAATAAAAACCAAATCCGCTGTTGCCATCAAAGACAGGTGTATGCTGGCATCATTGACAACACCTCTTGCGATCGCCCGATCGCAAGTCTGTTGGCGACTCGAAACCCCAACAATATTAAACCCGCGCGATCGTAAATCCAGAGCGATCGAGCCACCAATTAAACCAAGTCCTACGATACCGATATTCATCAGAAAAAATGGGTTTCAAACCCCGTCCTTCGCTTGACGGCTTGACAAGAAAATTTTAGGATTAATAGCAACTTTCGCTTTATAATACAATATGTAGCGAAAGGTCAACTATGTACCTGACTCAAAAGAACCAAATTCGCAATTTAAATAAAGCGGAGTTTTTGGCTCTGTGTGAGTTGTGCCGCCTTAGCAAAAACCTTTACAATGTGGCGTTTTAGGCAGTTGCCAAAATACAGAGGTTTGTCTAGATTTTCTCAGAATTTGACGAAAACCAACAATAATTGTGATAAACTGGGGAAACGCTTGATTAGTGCGGGTTGCTAAAGCTTACTGGGTGTGAAAACCACAAAAAAACACTTGGCTCAAACTGATCCTCAAAAAACCAAATATTTCAAGTCCTCTGCTAATCAAGGCAGTCTCTAACTGGGAAGAGTAAGCCAACCTGAGCAAAAAGGAAAACATATATAGCCTTTTTCAGAAAGATGAGGTATGCCAAGATATGCTGGAACCTTACAGTGTAAAGCTTTTTAGGTCAAGATTTGTCCGCGAATGAATGTGAGAAAGGCTATAGCACTCGCTCTAGGCAAAACATAGACCGCTAAGTTTGATTTACAGATTTCTGTAGGTTTTTAGAAGCGGCTGTTGTCACAAAGTAAACAATTTCCCATAAAGTCCTGGAAAATAGCGTCAAAATCAGGCAGTATATATCAAGAGTAAAAAATATTACCAGCGATGATCAAATATGTCACGCCGCGAAAAGCTTGCGAAATGCTGCAAGTCTCAGAGAAAACTCTTAGAAACTGGGAGCTTGCCGACAAAATATCAGCAATCAGAACCCCCTCCAACCAACGACGCTAGGACATTGACAGCGTTCTCGGAACAGGACACAACCGAGTTATCGCCATCTACGCAAGAGTCAGTAGCTACAAATAACGAGAACACCTCGAACGACAAGTCAGCTACCTCCAAAATATCTACCCGCAAGCCAAAGTCTTTAAAGACATCGGGTGTAGACTCAACTTCAAAAGAAAAGCACTGCTTGCCCTTTTGGGACAAGTCATGTCAGGAAATATCTCAACAATTGTGGTTGGACACCAAGACAGACTCGCAAGGTTTGGTAGCGACCTCATCAAATGGCTCTGCGAGCAAAACAATTGCCAACTCATGGTTCTCAGTAGAAACGAGCTGTCTTGTGAACGAGAAATGGTTGAACATATCCTTGCCATCATCCACGTCTTTAGTTGCCGAATCTACTCCCGGGGTAAATACAAATCTACTATCAAAGAAGATTCGAGTTTACCCAGAAACCAAGCTAGCAGCGAAATGGAGGACTTGGATTGCAGCAAGTAGATGGTGTTACAATCAAGCAATTGCTATCCTGAAAACAGAAAAGATTGGCAAGTACGATCTCAGAAAAAAGATTATGGACTCAGCTCCAATCTGGGTGTCCGAGCAACCTTACAACCCACGACAAATGGCAGTATTCCAAGCTTTTGAGGCACACAAAGCTGCTAAAAAGTCAAAGGGTATCGCCAAATTTAGAAGCCGATTTGACCGTTCCCAGACTATCAGGTTTCAAGTCAGTAACTGGAAGTCTGGGACTTTTTACCCGCAAGCAACCAAAGGATTATCATTTAAAGTATCCGAACCAATTGCAGATGTAATGGAACATGAGCCAACGCTGTCACTAATCAATGGGCAATGGTTTATATGCTATGCAGTTGATACCGCAAAGCCTCTGCAAAACGAAAGCAGTTTAGCTATCGCCTTAGACCCTGGCGTTAGAACGTTTTTGACTGGTTTTGACGGCAGTGATATCTTGGAGGTAGGAAAGAATGATATTGGTCGTATCTACCGACTAGCAAGACATTTAGACAAATTGATGTCAAGAATAGGGCTGCACAAAGGAGGACAATTCAAACGATTGAGGTATTGCTTGAGAAAGTCAGCGACCCAGATTCGGATTCAGATTAAAAACTTAGTCAACGAGTTACACAAGAAGGCTGCTAAATACTTGGTGACCAAGTATAAAATTATTTTCTTGCCGACTTTTGAAACGCAGCAGATGGTAAAAAAGGGGAAACGAAAATTAGCGACAAAAACAGCTAGAGCCCTGGTCACTTTGAGCCATTATAGGTTCAAACAAATGTTGAAGCATCAAGCATCCAAATCTGGTTGTATTGTAGTAGACGTGACCGAAGAATACACATCCAAGACTTGTTCAAAGTGCGGGCATATTCACACTAAATTAGGTGGGTCTAAGAAATTTAAATGTCCAGAATGCGGACACACTCTGGACAGAGATGTAAATGGCGCTTTCAATATTTTATTGAAAGCTTTGAGAGATACCTCCTTGACGGGAGAGCTTGCAGCTTTCACGCGTCTTGCCATACACAGTAAGTTTGGGCTTAGTCCTAGATTTACCGGGTTAAATGTATCTGTAAATATTGGTCGCAAAAGTAAGCAGAATGGTTTTACCGGACTGTCTAGAGGCTGTTTGACACAGCCATTAAGGGTGAAAATCTCTTAAGAATCCCCGTCCGTTTTACGGCGGGGAGTGTCAATAGCAATAAAATGGGGATATTTCGATACGGTGCCGCCCCCATGACAGTCGAGGAACTCCTGAAAAAATATGCCGCCGGAGAAAGAAACTTTGCCGGAATCAACCTGACTGAGGCCAACCTCAGCGGCGTCAACTTGAGCGGAGCCAACCTCACAGGTGCGAATCTGAGTGTAGCAAACCTAAGCGGAGCTAACCTCAGCAAAACCAACCTCACCGGTGCCAAACTCAACATCGCCAGACTCAGCGGCGCCCATCTCGGCGGCGCCAACCTCACCGACGCCGACCTCAACGTCGCCTACCTAGTGCGAGTTGACCTCAAAAAAGCCATACTCACAGGAGCTAAACTGATCAGAGCCGAGCTAATTCGAGCCGAACTCAGCGGAGCCAACCTCAGCGGAGCCAACCTCAGCGGCGCCACACTCACCGAAGCCACGCTCCGAGGAGCCAACCTCACTCAAGCCAACCTTCGAGGCGCTCACCTCAGTGGTGCGTCCTTGACAGAAGCCAACCTCGAACAAGCCAACCTCCAAGGCGCCGATCTCAGCCGAGCCGACCTCAGCGGTGCAGACTTGCGAGGTACCGAACTCCGACAAGCCAACCTCACTCAAGCCATACTCAGCGGAGCCGACCTCAGTGGCGTCAATTTGCGCTGGGCCATCCTCAGCGGCTGCAACCTGCGCTGGGCCGACCTCAGCGAAGCCAAATTGAGCGGCGCCGACCTCAGCCGAGCCGACCTCTGCCACGCCAACTTACTCAATGCCAGTTTAGTTCACGCCGACCTGTCAAACGCCTATCTGATCCGCGCCGACTGGGTGGGAGCCGACTTAACCGGAGCCACCCTAACCGGAGCCAAACTCCACGCAGTTTCGCGGCTCGGCATCAAAACCGAAGGCATGACCTGCAAGTGGGTTGACCTGAGTCCCAACGGCGACCACAGTCAAATTTACTGGTTGAACTCCGGAGGAACCCACGATTTTTTTCACGAAAGCTTGCCCACAGTTAGGATTGTAATTGACTCGCCCTTAGACCAAGGCGCTCATTTTGCCCTAGCTGCAACTTATTACCAAATTGCCCAACAATACCCGAGTTTAAGTCAGCCGCCCACGATCGAAGTCAGTTCCAGGCGCACCGTACTCGCCTTTAAAATGGACAGCGACGATAAATTATTTGCCACCGCTTACGTTGCCATTATTCCTTTTAACGACGGCGCTACAACTCAGAAAAACCTGATAGCTTTGATGAAAATGATTCAATCCCACGATGCAGGCAAACTTAGCGTCAAAGAATCCAAACACGTCCAGTTATGCAGCAAAGCTCTCAACCAAGCTATCAGCAAAGTAGACCAAATCAAAATTTCCAGTTCTTTTCCCAAAATCGGTGAAAGCATCAATTTTTTTCAAATTCCTACACAGATGCTCTTAATCAACTCCCGCGACCAAAGACTCAGCGTATATCACCACCCAGCCTTCGGCAAGCGCCTGATTAAAAAATACGATCCCAGCAACTCCAGCGCAGGCAAGTTAACTGAAAGCACAAAATTGGGTCAAGCTAATATCGCCAGCATTTTGGATTTTATAAAAGGCTTCCACAATATAGATGTCTAGGCATATTGCATGAAGTTACAAAAAATGCTTATTCTATTTTAAAGGTTGGCATAACAAAGCTTTGTTCTACCTAACACATCAGGGAAAGTCAAAAGCATGGACGCGGAAGAACTCATCGCCAAATATGCAGCAGGAGAAAGAGACTTTACTGCCATCCTGCTTTGCGAAGCCAATCTCAGCAGGATCGATCTGAGTGGGGCTAATTTCAGCGAGGCAATCTTGAGCCTCACCAACCTGAGTGGCACCAATCTGTCAAAGGCCAACATGAGAAAAGCTAAACTCAATGTTGCTAGACTCAGCGCTGCCAACCTCAACAAAGCCAACCTCAGTGGCGCTATCCTCAACGTGGCTAACTTGATTCGGGCCGACCTCAGCGAAGCCCAACTCGTCGAAGCTACATTGATCAGAGCCGAGCTGATCCGAGCTGACCTCAGCGGTGCCAACTTGAGCGGTGCCAACTTGAGCGAAGCAGATTTGAGAGAAGCCACCCTGAGAGAAGCCAATCTAGAGCAAGCCGACCTCAGCGGGGCTCACCTGAGAGGCGCTTGTCTGACAGCGGCGAACTTGGAACGGGTTAACTTGCACAGAGCCGACCTCAGCAGGGCAGACTTGCGAGGAGTGAACCTATGCAATGCCGAACTCAGACAAGCTAATCTGTCTCAAGCCAACCTCAGCGGCGCTGACTTGCGAGGCGCTAATCTGCGGTGGGCCGACCTCAGCGGCGCCAACTTGACTGGTGCTGACCTCGATGAAGCGAGATTGAGCGGGGCTAACTTGTACGGGGCAAATTTGAGCAACGTCAACCTGTTGAACGCTACTCTGGTACACGCGGATTTGACTCAAGCGAATTTGACTCACGCAGATTGGGTGGGCGCAGATTTGACGGGGGCGGCCCTGACTGGGGCGAAAATTTACGCGGTGTCGAGGTTTAATCTGAAAGCCGATGATATAACCTGCGATTGGGTGGATCTGAGCCCAAACGGCGATCGCAGTCACATTCAGCGCTTTACCCCAGAAGAATCTCAACGGTTTTTTAATGCTACACCGCCGACAGTGCAAATTATTGTCGATCGACCGCTCGACCCCGACGCTAACTTTGTCCTCGCGGCTACCTACCGCCAAATTGCCAGTCAATACTCGGGTTTGAGCAATCCTCCCAGCATAGAAGTTAATTCGCGGCGCACAATCATATCATTTAGAATAGAGCAGGACGATCAACTATTTCCCACAGCTTTTGTTGCCATTATTCCCTTTAGCGACGCGGCATTTACTCAAAAAAATCTCATTACTCTGATCAAGATGATTCAACCCCAAAACGGCAATAATCTAGGCGTCAGAGTTTCAAATTTGGTAGTGCAATTGAACGTCGCCATGACCAAAACAATTAGAAAAATAGGGGAAATGAAAATGCAGCCGATTCGCCTCGATCGCGAACCGATGTCGAGTTTTTTTCAATCGCCTACCCAAACCATACTGGCAAACTCCAGCGCCGAAACTTTGATGGTTCACTATCACCCAGACTTTGGCAGAAACTTGACCAATTTGCCGGGAGTCAACAAAACCTCGATCGGGCCGGCAATTAAAGCCCAAAGATTTACAACCCCGCCCCTAAATACGGTGATTGAATTTGTCAAAAGCTTTTATCAGCTTGGTGAGTAAATAATATAAATTTATTTATTTTTATATTAATGCCACATAAAAGTTAGTCCATCGCCCTTTCAGCTAGGTAAAAACAATGGAAGCAGAAGAACTTCTCAAGCGATTTGAACTCGTCAAAAGATACACAGAAGGCGACAGAGATTTCACAGGAATCAACCTGAATGAAGCTAATCTCAGTCGCATCAACCTCAGCCAATCAATTTTAAGGCAGGCTAGCTTATTTGTCACCAACATCAGCGGCGCTAACTTGAGCGAAGCTGACTTGAGTGAAGCTAACCTGAATGTGGCTAGACTCAGCAGCACCAATCTCTCGCGGGCAATCTTAAACGGAGCTAGTCTCAACGTAGCAAACTTAGTCAGAGCGGATTTAACGGGAGCTCAATTAATCGGAGCATCTCTGATTAGAGGAGAATTAGTCCGCTGCGAACTTAGCAAGACTAACTTCAGTAACGCTAACATGACTGAAGCAGACTTAAGAGAGGTAAAACTGACACAAGCTAATCTGTCTGGTGCGAATCTTTCCGGTGCAAATCTTAGAGGTTCTTCAGCAAAAGAAGCTAGCTTTAAAGACGCTAATTTGCACGGCGCCGATTTGATGAAGGCAGAACTTAACGGCGTCAATTTGAGCAATGCCGATCTGAGACAAGCTTCTTTGCAGGAGGTGAATCTCAGCGGTGCTGATTTGAGCGGAGCTAATCTCAAATGGGCGGATTTAAGCGGAGCTAACCTCACTGGCGCCGATCTGAGTGATACTAAATTGAGTGGAGCTAACCTCAGCGGAGCAGATTTAAGAAATGCTAATTTAGCCAATGCTAGTTTGGTTCACGCTGATTTGACAGAAACCAATTTGATTAACGCAGATTGGGTGGGCGCAGATTTGACCGGGGCAACTTTAACTGGGGCAAAAATGTATTTGGTACCCAGATTTGGTATCATCGCAGATGATATTAATTGCCAGTGGGTTGACATCAGCCCCGCAGGCGATCGCAGTTTGGTGCAACAATTTAATTCGTCGTCTGAAGCGAGAAAGTTTTTAAATCATACGCCGGGGTTAGTGCGAATTGTGGTTGACGCACTTTTAGACCACTCAGCCAACAGCACTTTAGCAACAGCCTATAGCGAAATAGCTAAGCATTACGGAGCCATGAGCCGTCCTCCCAATATAGAAGTGGGCTATCGCCGGACAACTCTGACTTTTAGATTTGATAGCGACGAGCATTTATTGCCAGCAGCTTTTTTAGCGATTGTTCCTTTTAAGGATGCCTTGGAAACTCAGAAAAATGTGGTGGCGGTTGGCAAAACTATCGCAAATCAAAATTTAGAAAAAAAACGGATAATACAGTTATCTAAAGCATTGAATGCAGCAATGGCTAATTTAACTGATGTGAAAAAAATGCTGGAAACAACAATAAATGTCTCTCAGGAAACAAACTTTTTTCAGTCACCTACCCAAACTATTTTAATTAGTTCGGGGCAGGAGAGTTTTACCGTGCAGTCTCATCAGGATTTTGGTCGGCGAAGTGGAAATAATCAGGAGAGTAAATTTAGTTTGGCTGTGGGTCAAAAAGTAGTTGATTTTCTGGCAAGTTTTGATTATCTTGATTGAGAAATATCAACAGTGAAATCGATTGATTGAGGTAGAAGTCCATAATTCGCTGCTCCGCTTTTTGCGATCGCACTCCGAGCCGCGCTGGCCCCACCATTTAACGATGGCGCGGTTGGTGGCGCGGGCTTTGCGCTTGGGGCGCAGCGCTCTGATCCAAACTGGGCTGCCGGCGTCCGCTTACCGACAGCGGTATCGAGTCAGCTATTTGATGCCGATTTTGATGTGGCCGGATCCGGTGATTTTAGTGGCGCCGACACCGCTGCTGGAACATTTGCAGGAGGTGGAAATTCCGCGATTGCAAGAGTGGCTGCAAACTGATCGGCCGTTAGCGAAGCCCTCGAAGAGGATCGAGATTTATGACCATAATGCCGCGGGACGAGGGTTGATGCTAGCCGATCCGCAGTCTTGGCTGGCGGCGCGCTTGGCAGGAAATTCGCAACTTCACAACAATATTCCGACAATTATCGACGGTGTGGATGATTTGGAAGTTTGGACGCGACAGCAATTGACGGTGGGTTTGGAACCCGCTGACTGGAATGATTTAATGGAATCTGGCCCAATGCTGGCGGATGCAATTCGAGAAGCGCGGGTGTTGCTAACGCGGGCTGTGTTTCAGCATCCAGCTAAGCCTGATGAGTGCTATTTGCTGGAAACGGCAGAGCAAAATATTTTGCAAGGGCTGTTTGAAACGATCGAGCAAAACCCTGGGATTCCGCCTGCTTGGAGCAATTTTTGGCAGCGGTGGAACACAAACGGGAAACTGCGGTGGGCACAAATTCATCGCTCTGCTGGGTCATTTTCGCTGTTCTGTGCGCCGGTGCAGGTGGCCGAGGTTTTGAGCAAAATTTGGTCTGCCGTGCCTGTGGTGTTGATTGGGGGGGCGGTGGATGTGGAACAGAAGGCTCCGATCTTCCGGCAAATGATGGGATTGCCTGAGTTGACGAGTGTGAAGTTTTCGCCCGATCGACAAAATGAGTTAATTCAACTGTACATTCCCAACTGGCTGCCGCTGCCGAATACGCCGGAATTTCAGGGTGTTTTAATGGAAGAAATTCGGACTTTGCTGTTGATGAGTGCGTCGGTGGCGGGTTTAACTGTGCTGATTGTGGGCGATGTACCGCTGAAGGCTCGGATGGCGGCGATTTTGGCTTCTGAGTTCGGTTCTCGGGTGCAGGTGGAAAAAACCGAGGTGGGCGACAATGCGATTTTGGTGACTGGATGGGAGTTTTGGCGGGAACATCAGGGTGAGTTGAGTGCGCCTCACTTGCTGGCGATCGCAACTTTGCCGCTACCTTCTTTGGAGAATCCTTTGGTGACGGCGCGTGTGGCTTTTTATAAGGAGCAGCGGAGGGATTGGTTTCGGTTGTATTTGTTACCGGCGGCGTTGAATGAGTTGCAAAGGGCGATCGCGCCGGTGCGAGAACGTCAGGGGGTTGTGGCGATTTTTGACAGTAGGGTGATTCACCGCAGTTACGGACAGCAAATTTTAGCGGCGCTGAGTCCGTTTGCAAGGATTGATTATTTGGATACGACTTGGTTGACTCAGGCTTGAGATGACCTGTTGGCGTATAATTTGGTTGTTATCGAATTGAAATCTAATTTAGTAGACAAAGATTATGGGCGAATCTAAGCGTCGTAAAGAGTCGATCGGCGATGGATACGGTAAAGAAGAGCGTATCTATCCCTGGCTACCAATTACGAAAACTCAAAGCGAAGATTTTCTGAAGTGGACATCTCGCGGAAGCTGGGCGGGGATTAGTCTGTTGGTGGGTTGGTGGATTGTGGTGCGGTTTGTTGGGCCTGCGGCGGGTTGGTGGGTGGTTGATTGATGGTGAGGTGCGATCGACAATTGGGCGATCGCACATTGTGTCGAGTTTTCACTCCGAAACCAGCGGCTGATTTTTTAGGGAAATTTTAGTTGCCAATGGGGAGTCAGTATGTTATGATACTTATCTGCGGGCAATTAGCACAGTGGTAGCGCACTTCCTTCACACGGAAGGGGTCACAGGTTCAAATCCTGTATTGCCCATTCAAAATTTATGGTGACTCATTAGACATCTCCAAACAATAAAATATTCTGTCGGAGTGCGAGCCAGGTTGGAGGGTGAAGCATTTGGGAATAAAATTACAGGTTTTCAACATAAATTGTCGCCCAAATGCTTCACCCCTACAGGTATCAAACGGCTTGAGATTATTTATAGAGGTAACTTTATGATCCAAATAATTCTGAACTCAGAACAAGAAAAGTTATTGCAACAACTGTTAGAAACAGGGAAATATACAACCCCAGATCGGGTAATTACTGATGCTTTAAAAGCTTTATCAGAAAAGCAATATCTTAATCAACCTCGGCAAGTAGTAAAAATTCTTTCAGGAAAACCTGCACAAGAGTTACTAGCAGAAAAAATTAAAACGAGCTTGGAACTTAAGAATAATTATCAGCCCGATCCGCACCGACAAGCTTTAGCTGAAGATTTTAACAACTTATGTGAAGAAACTCAGGCTTTACACGCCGATAGTCCTTTAACTGATGAAGAAATTGCCGAAGAAATTGCAGCTTATCGGAGCGGAGAATGAGAGTTGTTATCGATACTAATATTTTAGTGTCTGCTGCGATCGCTGGAAGAAAACCAGCATCTATTATTACCTGGATTATCAATCAACCTGATTATGAGTGGGTAGTTTCAGAAGAAATTTTAGCAGAGTATCAGGAGGTATTAAGTAGACGAAAAATCAAATTAACAGACATTCAGAAAGAAAGATGGTTTGATTTGATTCAGGATTCAACCAAACTGATTGATGTCTCTATTGAAATTGATTTTCCTAGAGATCAAAAAGATGCTAAGTTTATTGCTTGTGCGCTCTCTGCTAATGCTGATTTTTTAATTACAGGCGATCGCGATTTTACAGAAGTTCAGAGTTTAGAGAATACATTAATTATTTCTGTTTCTCTGTTTGCAGAATTGATAATTAATTAGAGAATTTTCAACAAAGCCAAAAATGCCGTAGCACGGGCGAGGGCGTCCTGCGATCGCCCAAACCCCCCTTTTCTTTATACTACACATATGCTACAATAACATTGTAGCTCGTGTCTCCGCAGGAGGTTTCCTCGTGACAAACCCCAATCTTCCTCAAAATTTCAACTTAATCGTGCCCGCAGGAACCCAAATTGTCACCAAGATTGAGGTCAAAAACCCCGGTGGCGACCAATCTTGGAAACAAGGCGCAGTAGGTGTGATTGTCAAATCGCCTACGGACAATTCCCACGCATATTTAGTCAAATTGCCAGACGGAACACAAATTAGTCTGCGGCGACACGAATTCAGCATTCGCAAGCAGTTTCAAAGCGAAGGATTGGAGTCAGGAGGAGATTTTCTCGCCGAATACAACCTCTACGATTCTGTAATTTACCGCTGCATAGTTGGTTCGAGAGCTTACGGTTTGGATAACGAACAATCTGATACAGACAGGCGCGGAATTTACCAGCCGTCGGCAATTCTTCATTGGTCGCTTTATGGCATTCCAGAACAATTGGAAAATAAGGAAGATCAAGAATGCTATTGGGAACTGCAAAAGTTTTTGGTTTTGGCGCTCAAAGCTAATCCCAATGTACTCGAATGTTTGTACACTCCTTTGGTAGAAACTGTTTCTCCTGTAGCAGCCGAATTGCTGGAAATTCGCGAAATCTTTCTGTCGCAACTGGTTTATCAAACTTACAATAGTTACGTTTTGTCGCAATTTAAAAAAATGGAGCAAGACCTCCGCAATACTGGGGAAATTCGCTGGAAGCACGCGATGCACTTGATTCGGTTGCTGCTGTCAGGAATTACGGTACTTAAGGAGGGGTTTGTGCCGGTGCGGGTTCAGGATTTTCGATCGCAATTGCTATCAATCCGCAATCAGGAAATCTCCTGGGATGAGGTGAATCGCTGGCGGTTGAGCTTGCACGTAGAGTTCGATCGCGCTTTTGCAGAAACTAAGTTACCGGAACGTCCTAATTACGAGCAGGCTAATCTGTTTTTGATTAAATCGCGTCAAAGTGCGATCGGGAGTTGATTTATAATTCGGCGATTGAAATCGCTTCTACACAAACAAAGTCCGCCTCCGCGGACTGAAAGAATTGATGATTTTTATGTGTGAATTTTGAAAAATTATGGTAGAATACATCTCCGAATTAGTCAAGATTATCTCCGATCGACCTTACCCGCTGCTGTTTGCGACTGTCAGCGGATCGCACTTATACGGTTTTCCTTCCGCAGATTCCGACTTCGACTTGCGGGGAGTTCATATCTTACCGCTACCAAAAGTAATCGGACTGATTTCTGGAGACGAAACAATCGAAGTTTCGGAAGTTCGGGAGAAGATGGAACTCGATTTAGTCACTCACGATATCAAGAAGTTTCTGGAGTTGCTGTTGAAGCGCAACGGCTATGTGTTGGAGCAACTGTATTCGCCGCTTATAGTTTACAGTAGCGAGGAACATGAGGAGTTAAAGGCTCTCGCCTCGAACTGCATTACCAAGCACCACAGCCACCACTATCTCGGTTTTGCTCAAACTCAATGGCGATTGTTTGAGAAAGAAAGCCCGCGTCGGGTTAAGCCGCTGCTGTACGTTTACCGGGTGTTGCTGGCGGGGATTCATTTGATGCAAACGGGGCAAGTTGAGGCGAATTTGGTTAAACTTAATGACAAGTTCCAGTTACCGTATATTCCCGATTTGATTGCTCGCAAGCTGGCTGGGGCGGAAAAGTCGGTTCTGGAGGATACAGATATTGCATTTTATCACCAGGAGCGCGATCGGCTAATCAATGTATTAGAAGAGGCAAGTTTTACCAGTCATTTACCGTCAAATCCTAACGCAAAGGTTGCTCTTAATGATTTTCTGGTAAAGGTGAGAATGGCATCTTTGAATTAAGCTGTTTCATGTCTTATTGTCAGAATTAAGACGGGCGGGACGCCCATCCCACTCATGGTTTGGGAAGGTTTAATTAGTTGGTGGAGGACGGGCGGGACGCCCATTCCACTCATGGTTGGGGAAGGTTTAATGATTCGGTGGCGAGAGACTGTAATTGAGTGCAATCGAATCGGCGCGAAGCATGGCGTCAGCCCGATCGCAAATTCATAAAATGAGATACAGTAAAAGTATTGTCCAACCCTTGCACCATCAGAGGTCACAATGCAAATCACCTTGAGTCCAGATCAAACCCAAGTCCTTGAAGCTTTAGTAAAGCACGGTCAATATTCCTCTCTTGAAGAAGCAATTAACACAGCTTTGCTGTTATTAATTGACGACATTACTTTATCCGATAGCAGCAACAACCCAAACTATTTAGCTTGGGTTGAAGAAACTCGGAAGAAAATCGATATAGCACGAGAACAGGCGCAACGCGGTGAGTTGCTCAATGCAGATGATGTATTAGCTCAACTTAGAGATAAGGTGAAAAAAGCTAGAGAAGTAATAGTATGAATCGCTTGCTAATTACAATAGAGGCGATCGCTTTCAACTGCTCATCTACCTGAGAAAAGCGATATCTAACTGCCTCCGTTGCCGCGACTACGCAACTGATCTAATAGATACTGCCAGATTTGCTCAATTCTTTCTTCAATTTGTTCTATCCGGCGTTCCACAGCCATAAAGTTAGCTTTGAATTCAGCAACGTCGATGGCAAAAATTTCTGATATTTTGGTAACAGCAGAAGTTAGGGCGTCGGTTCTTTCTGTTAACAAGTTAATTTTTCCTGTTAACAGGCTGATTTGCTGCTGGGATTCCTGCTGTTGTACGGCTATCTGATTAATGCGATCGGTTAACTGCTGTTGCGATTCCGCTAACTGCTGTTGCGACTCCGCTAACTGCTGTTGCGATGCGCCAAACTGGTTAATGCGATCGGCAAACTGTTGTTGCGATCGCGCGGTTTGTTCAAGAATAGCCTCAATTCGGTCTAGGCGATCGGTCATTTGCTTATTTCCTCAGTTTTTGCTGCTTTACTCCGCTTGGGCTTTGACTTTGGCGAGGTTTCGTTTTTAGATGGGCTCTTATTGCTGATTTCTGGGGTGTTTTCTGCAAGCCAGTTTTCTACGAGTTCCAATAAAACCTGGTTCATAGAAGCATTTTGGTAAGCACAAACCCATCGAAAGCGCGATCGCAAATCGTCATCGCAGTAAAAGCAGAGCTTGACTGGCTTATCTTTATCGGTATCGTTCATAACCTGTACTGGTGTCACTGTTTCTAGAGTGACACTAATGCCAGCTTTGTTCTATAGCAATTTTAGCTATTTAGTGACTTAGTGTTAATAGCGCTATAGCGTCAATATGCCAGATTCTTTAGTCCGCGGAGGCGGACATCGTTTGTATAGCAGCGGTTTCAACCGCCGAGTTTTTTCTTATTTCTCGTACCTGCGCGGTGTGTAAACCCAAATATCTCCAAATTTCCGAGGAATAATCCGAGTTTGACTCGAACCGACAATTACTAAAGTTCTCATATCCGCGTCTTCCGGCTGGAATTCGCCAAGAGTACAAACGCGCACCGATTGGCCCGATCGCCCGAGGTTTCGCCCCAATACAACCGGGGTTTTCGCATCGCGAGTTTCTAACAAAATCTCGATCGCCCTTTTTAATTGCCAAACCCGCTGTTTCGAGATTGGATTGTAGAATGCCATAACTAAATCCGCAGCAGCAGCCGCCGAAATCCGCTGTTCTATGACCTCCCAAGGCTTGAGAATATCCGAAAGCGAAATCACACAAAAATCGTGCCCGAGAGGTGCTCCGATCGCAGCAGCGGCCGCCTGCATGGCAGAAATCCCCGGTGCTACCCGAATGTCGATGCCTTCCCATTCGGGTTTAGCGTCAAAGTCGATCGCCTCAAACACCGCCGCAGCCATCGCAAAAATCCCCGGATCTCCCGACGAAACCACGGCGACGGATTTACCGGATGCTGCTAAATCTAAAGCAAAACGCGCGCGATCGATCTCTTCCCGGTTGTCGGAATCGTGCCTGTTTTGTCCTTCCCGCAGAGTTCCGGCTAAGTCGAGATAGAACTTGTAACCCACCCAATCCGTGGCTTCCCGCAGAATTTCCTTAACTTCCGGGGACATCCAGGGTGCGCCTCCGGGGCCCGTACCGACGATCGCCAGTTTGCCGCGACTAACGCCGATCGCACTTGGATCGATCGGTTCGGTAGCAAGTGCGATCGCGCAACTAAAGGCGTTTGTGCGATCGTATGCGATTAACTGACTGTTTGCACCCGCTGCTGTCAGGCTAATTTGGGCGGCGGTGACATCAAAACTGGAATTATATTGTATTAATTTAACTGTGTCGAATTCCACAAGTTCGGGAAGATTCAAAAAACGGACTGGCACTTTAAAAAATTGGCTAATTGCTTCTAAAGTCGGATTTCCCATATCATGTTTTAAGGCAAAAAATCCGGCAACCGAGGCTGCTGCTAAATCTGCGTTTTCTAAGATTTGCTGCACGTAGGAAATTGCTATTTCCGGCTCAACATAGGATAGATTTGTAAGTGCAAATGCTGCAATTTGCGGGTGGTAAACTAAACAGTCGGGCGTCGGTACAATGGCTTTTTCGGTGACGCGGATGGTTAATTTGGCTTCGGGGGCGATCCTCTCCGTTGGCGTAGCCCCCGTAGGGGCGGGCTGCGCTAACGGCAAATTGCTCTCGGAAAGCCAGTTAGCAGCCCCTTCTAGCTGTACTTTCGCCCCAGCGAGCAAATTTGAAATAAAAGTCTTCGCGTCCTCTGGATTCGCCAAATAATAGCCTTGGGGAGGACTCAGCAGCGCCGTGCGAAACCGGATATCTCCCGTCGTCGTGATGGCGGGTTGTACGCCGAGGGCTGCGGCAATTTCTCTGGCCAAGTCGTTGACTCCGTGCAAACCTCCTAGCAGCGGTACAACGGCGCTTCCGTCTTCGGCGACGGCTAAGACTGGGGGTTCGGCGCGTTTGTCTGACAGCAGCGGGGCGAGGGTGCGGATGATGATTCCGGCGGCGCAGATGGCGATGATTGGGGTTTCTGTGGCGAATAGTTCTCGCAAGGTTTCGCCGAAGTTGCTAAAGTTGATATCTGTGTCGGATGTGCGATCGACTAAACCGTAAATCTGGGAACCTGGGAAGACTTTGGAGATTGTTTTGGCGATCGCTAGGCTGTTTTGACCTAGGATAATTATTGCGGGCGGAAGTCGATTCACGGTTTTATATATGGCTGTGTTTGGATTGGTTTGATTATTTTAATCTGTTGTTACTGAAATAAAACATATTTGACGAACCGCGAAGGCGCGTTAGGCGAAGCCGCGCGTAAGCGCTAGGGCGCGAAGGATGAGTAAGAAAAGAAGAAAGATATAGAAGAAGTTTATTTTTTTTTCTTCTCTATCAGTGTCACCGAATAGCAAGGGTTTGAAGCCCCAGCATGAAGGCAGATTGTGATAAGAACGGAGTTTAAATCTCCGCTTTTATCACTTCGCTGTCAACTGTCAACTGTCAACTGTCAACTGTTTAAAGGCATCTTGCCTGTGAATTTCTGAGATTAGTTGATTTTACCAACTTTGCCTTTAATATCCAGTTTATTGTTCTGTAAATTATTTAATTTGCGATCGTAAGTTGCGACAGTTATGGGAGTTGTATAGCGGATCTAGCGAAAGATTAGCGAACGTTGTTGGTAAGAGGACTCTATACGTTTAAGCGGTTATATAAGCTGTCAGTCATACCTCATCTTTTTGAGAAAGGCTATATGAATGAACTGATGAGAAGATTGAAGGGGTGGTTGTGTAGTTTCTTGATTGATGTTTCTCAGGTGCGATCGCCCAATTGCACCTACAAACCTGATAAACTGGGGCCTGTATAGTAAATAGGACTTATATCATGTCCGGTCAATTAACCAAAATAAGTAAGGTTCGGTTCGTAGTGCGGACTAAAGTCCGCTTTCTGGCTGCGGACTAAAGTCCGCACTACAAACCTTTTTTGTGATAGTCATTGACTGGATATGATATTACACCTAACCCTCATCAACCGGGTTTCTTAGCCGAAGTTCGAGTATAAATAACCAACCGAGTCTCAATTAGTTGCGTTTTAGAATGAGAAAATTTTTAGCATTAGTTGTGTTTGGGATGATACTTGCCCTCTCTTCTGTAGCTGTGGCCGCTCAACCTTTGTCCGTCGCTTATCCTCCCGCCAACCACAAAACGATCGCCGATCGCATTTTTCTGATCGGTACAGCCCCGCCAACCGGACAAGTATCGGTAAATGGCCAGCAAATTGCGCGCACCGCCGCCGGCCATTTCGCCCCGACTTTTCCCCTGCAAATCGGCGAAAATGTCTTTAGCTTGCGTTACCAAAATCAGCAAGTTCTTCTTAAGGTGACGCGCGAGTCTAATCAGCCACAAGTCCCCGCAGGCTTGGCTTTTGCAAAAGATTCCCTGACGCCGAAAGTCGATGTAGCCAGTTTACCGGGGGAATATATCTGCTTCGGCGCGATCGCTCCGGCGAATGCGCGAGTTGCGGTAAAATTGGCTGGCGTTGATATTCCTCTCAAAGCGCGATCGCAAGTCGAACTCCCCGACAACAAATCTGTCTTGTTAGGCGAAAACTCCCCCATCAAAAAAGGCAGTAGCGAACAGTATCAAGGCTGCGCTATTACCCCGGAAAACTCCGGCGAATCTAAGGCAGAAAAAATAGATTTAGGAGTGCCAATATTTTATCTAACAATGAACGAGCAAATTATCACTCAACCAGGTACTGGCAAAATTTCTATCCTCTCTCCAGCCGAGTTAGAAGTAGCAGAAGTCACAGCAGATCCGGGTGTTGCTAGAACCGGGGCGAGTACGGATTTCTCTCGGATGACACCGCTGCCGAAGGGAACTCGCGCCACAGTTATCGGGCGCGAGGGAGAATGGATTCGGCTCGATTACGGCGCTTGGATTAAAGCATCTGAGGTGCGAATTGTCAAGGATGCGGTGCCTGCGCGATCGATTATTCGCAGTGCCAGATCCCGTCAAGTTTCCGGCTGGACAGAAGTTTTATTCCCCTTAGAAATACCAGTCCCAGTCACGGTGCAAGAAGGTGAACGCACTTTTACTTTAACACTGTACAATACCACCGCTCAAACTGACATTATTCGTCTCGACGACGATCCAGTAATTTCGCGTTTGGCATGGCAACAAATCTCGCCACAACAAGTACAATATACTTTTAATCTCAAATCTGCCCAGCAGTGGGGATATAAATTGAGATACGAAGGCACAACTTTAGTGCTGTCTTTAAAACACCCGCCGACAAATACCAGCGCGGTGCCGATTTCATCAGAAAAACCGCTGTCAGGAATTAAGATTCTGATCGATCCGGGACACGGCGGCCCGCAGGATTCCGGGGGGGTTGGCCCCACGGGCTACCGCGAGAAAACAGTAGCTTTAATTGTGTCGAAATTGGTGCGGGAGGAATTGGTAAATCGGGGCGCAAATGTGGTAATGACGCGGGTGGAAGATGTCGATTTGGATTTGCCGCCGAGGGTGGAAATGATTCAAAAAGAAGAACCTGCGATCGCAATTTCGATACACTACAATGCTTTGCCAGATAACGGCGACGCGATAAATACCAAAGGTGTCGGGGCTTTCTGGTTTCACCCGCAAGCGCACAGTTTGGGAATGTTTTTGCACAATTATTTAGTTGCAAAACTGAACCGTCCGAGCTATGGTATATTCTGGAACAATCTAGCGATGACTCGTCCTGCCGTTGCTCCATCTGTTTTAATGGAATTGGGATTTATGATCAATCCCGAAGAGTTTGAATGGATTGTGAATCCGACAGAACAGCAGAAGTTAGCTTCTGCCATTGCCCAAGGCATTACCGAATGGTTTGCTTCGGTAAAATAACATTTCGCAGTAAGGACTTCAGTCCTTCCAACCCAAGGAGATTAAATAAATGTTGAGTTTGAGTCAATCAAAAGCCTTTTTCATTGCAGCCGCCTTTGCAAGTTTTAGTTTTTCACTTTACAGCTTTCCAGTTTTCGGGAAAGAGCAAAGTCTTTCGCCGGAAAAAGTAGAAGCTTTAAAAAAGCAAACTCAATGCTCGTTTATTACAGGTGAAGGCGGCCCGGTTAACATTCGCAAAGGCCCCGGCAATAAGTACCCAGTTGTAGCTAAACTCAAAAGAGGAGACGGAGTTCGGGCTGTTAGCAGACAAGGTAGTTGGGTGAAAATTGCGGCCCGAACTTCTGGGAATGCTCCTAATGAAACTTTTACAATCCTTGACGGTTGGGTGAACAATAAATTTATCAATGGTTGTTCCGAAGACCAATTTGATAGATGGCGGAAATAGATTCGGTACCGATGATTGTTGTGGGATGGGCGTCCCGCCCGTCCTTTCTGCACGGGCGGGACGCCCATCCCACAAATTTGCTTAAGTTATTTAATTTCTATTCCTAAGGTATGTAGTTGCGCTCTTTGCGCTCTAGGTCAAAGAGCGCTGAAGCGCAACTACGTACCCTTATCAATCTGAAGACCAATTTGATACATGGCGCAAATAGATTCAGTCTTCGATAAAAGTTTCACAATACTTCTGAGGTATGTAGTTGCGCTTCAGCGCTCTAGGTCAAAGAGCGCTGAAGCGCAACTACGTACCCTTATTTAATAAGCCTCGTACAAATATTTTTATGATACAATAAAGAGGTTTGCTAAGAGTTGATTGAATCCTAACTCCAACTTATTTTCACTCTTGTCTTTCTATAAAGTGTCATACTCTAAAAACTCAATTGGTAATTAATAATGCACAAGATTCCTGTTACAGTGATCACTGGTTTTCTCGGTAGCGGCAAAACCACCCTAATTCGCCATTTATTGCAAAACAATCAAGGCCGCCGCATTGCTGTTTTAGTTAACGAATTTGGCGAAATCGGAATAGATGGAGAATTGCTGCGCGATTGCCAAGTTTGCGATGAAGAAGAAACTGTCACCAGCAATATTGTCGAATTAACTAATGGTTGTCTTTGCTGCACTGTGCAAGAGGAATTCTTGCCGACTATGCAGGAATTGTTGAAGCGCAAAGACCAAATTGATTGTATCTTAATCGAGACTTCTGGCTTGGCACTTCCTAAACCTTTGATTCAAGCTTTTCGCTGGCCGGAAATTCGCACGGGCGCTACAGTTGACGGTGTGGTTGCTGTTGTTGATTGCGAGGCTGTTGCTAACGGTACTTTTGTTGGCGATATTGATGCTTTGATGGCGCAGCGAGAGGCTGATTCGAGTTTGGATCACGAAACGCCGATCGAGGAATTGTTTGAAGATCAGTTGGCCTGTGCCGATATGGTACTGTTGACGAAGGTCGATCGCGTAGATGCGGAAACTCACCAGAAAGTTCAAACCTGGTTGCAGCAAGAGTTACGCCCGAGTGTGAAAATTGTGCCTTGCAAGGCTGGCGAAATTAACCCGGATGTGCTGTTGGGATTTAATGCAGCAGTTGAGGATGATTTGGAGTCTCGCCCGAGTCACCACGACACGGAAGAGGAACACGAGCACGATGATGATATTAACTCGACTTTCTTTATTGCCGATCGCGAATTTGAACCAGAAGCTTTGGTGAAAAAGCTGCAAGCCTTGATGCAGCAGGAAGAAATTTATCGGATTAAGGGGTTTGTGGCGGTTCCCAAGAAACCGATGCGGATGGTGTTGCAAGGTGTTGGCGATCGCATAGAATGTTTTTACGATCGCCCTTGGCAACCTTCCGAACTCCGTCAAACCAAGCTGGTGCTGATTGGCAAAGAGTTGGAGCGCGATCGAATTGCAGCTATGATTGGTAATTAATTGTCTGGAGTCATCGGTCATACCTACAAAGGTTCGTAGTGAGGAATGCAAGTCCTTCTTCTATGGATGCGGACTTGCATTCCTCACTACCACCTGCACAATCCGACAGGCTCTGGCGAACAATTTATTAACATTATTTAATATTGTTGCTGATGCCAACAAGTGTAGGCTAAACTAGCGACAATGGTTATCATTCTACAAAACTAGAGGTAAAATATGGTTACTGCTGGAGCGATCGAATCAGTTCCCGTGACCGTTCTCACAGGCTATCTGGGTGCAGGTAAAACTACGCTACTCAACCACATTTTAACACAGGAACACGGCAAAAAAGTTGCAGTCATCGTCAACGAATTCGGCGAAGTAGGCATCGACAACCAACTCATCATTGATGCCGACGAAGAAATTTTTGAGATGAACAACGGCTGCATTTGCTGTACAGTCCGAGGTGATTTAATTCGGATTATCGGCAACTTGATGAAGCGGCGCGACAAATTCGACCACATAGTCATCGAAACCACAGGTTTAGCCGACCCCGCACCCGTAATTCAGACATTCTTTGTAGACGAAGATATGCGGGATCAACTGCTGCTAGATGCAGTAGTCACTGTCGTTGATGCCAAGCACGTATGGCAACATTGGGATGCCGAAGAAGTTCAAGAACAAATTGCCTTTGCTGACGTGGTTTTGCTGAACAAGACCGATTTAGTAAGTGCGGAAGAATTGGCAGAATTAGAAAAAAGAATTCGCGCCATGAATGCAATAGCAAAAATCCACCGCACTCATAACGCAGAACTAGAAATTGATGCCTTGTTGGGCGTCCAAGCATTTGATTTGAACCGGGCATTAGAAATCGAACCCGACTTTTTGGGCGTACACGTTCACGAACATGATGCAACAGTAAAATCAATGGCAATAGTAGAATCTGGTGCTGTTGATGGCGACAAATTTAGTGATTGGATTGGCGAATTATTGCGAACTCAAGGCACAGATATCTTTCGGACAAAAGGCATTTTAAATGTATCTGGACAAGAAAAGCGCTTTGTTTTTCAAGGAGTACATATGCTGTTCGATGGCAGACCGGATCGAGCTTGGAAAGATAGCGAAACTCCGAAAAATGAACTCGTATTCATTGGCAGGAACTTAAATGAAACTCAATTGCGAGAGGATTTCCGTCGGTGTCTAGTGTAAAAGAAACGGGTAAAAAAAAGAGCAGCCACGGTGAGCTAATTCTGCAATTTCACGCTCAAGAAATGCTATCTGATTACGTAACTGCTGTTACTTGGTCGCCGGATGGTAAAACTTTAGCAGTTTGTTCTGCTGCGGGCGAAGTAATGTTGGCGACAGTAGGGGCAGTTAACAAATTGTCCTTACAACCGCTGCAAAGTGCCACAGGAAAATCGGCAGATTGTTTGTCTTTTTCGGCAGACAGTCAATTCCTAGCCGCGGGCGGACAGGATGGACGGGTGCGAATTTGGCGCGTTAATTCTGGGGAATTAATTGCTGATTTGGATAACAAGCGCGTCTGGGTTGATAAGTTAGCTTGGAGTCCCCACTGCAATCATTTAGCTTTTAGTATGGGCCGCTGCGTTCAAATCTGGAATGCTGATGATAATGTTGTGGAAGTAACGCTGAATTTCGACTCGTCATCTATTCTAGATTTAGCATGGCATCCGATTGTTCAATACCTGGCAGTTAGCGGCTATCAAGGTGTTAAAGTTTGGAGTGGCGATGACTGGGACGAAGACCCAGAATTTTTATCAGTACCGTCTGCAACAGGTGCAATTGCTTGGTCGCCGCAAGGGCAATATTTAGCTTGTGGCAATATGGACAATACTCTAATTGTTAGTGAATGGGGTAATTTGGAACCGTGGGTAATGCAGGGTTTTCCGGGGAAAGTTCGCGAGTTGGCTTGGTCGGATCAAACTAATTCTTTGGGTGCACCTTTGTTGGCTGCTTCGAGTTCTCAAGGTGTTTCTGTTTGGGACAGAGATGCTGATGAAAGTGTCGGTTGGGAAGGTTGGGCCCTAGAGGTGCATGAAAATGTCGTAAGTGCGATCGCCTTTCAACCTAACACATTTTTATTAGCTTCTGCATCCGCAGACGGTCAAGTTTGTTTGTGGTATGAAGCAGCACAATTGCTGCAAGTTCTAGAAGGTGCACAGGGCGGTTTTTCGTGTCTCGCATGGCATCCTGACGGTCAATTTCTGGCGGCTGGCGGGAATGGCGGCGAATTGGTGGTTTGGTCAAAGTCTATGCGCGGCCACGGGTTCGGGCGGCGCTAAGTTGGCATAACGGGCGATCGCGCCATTGTTGCAAAAACATAAACAATTGAAAACTTGGTATTGACAAAATCCCAAATTACCATAACATTTTAGTGGCTGCACAATCCTTAAGGGCGATCGACAATTATGACTCAACAGCAATTTCTCGAACAACTCAACAGCATCCTCGACCAAAACCACCTGCTGAAACATCCGTTCTACCAAATGTGGAACGAAGGTAAACTCGACATCGCAATGCTGCAAGAGTACGCACAAGAATACTACCTGCAAGTTCACAACTTCCCCACCTACGTCAGCGCCACCCACGCCGCCTGTGACGACATCAAAATTCGTCAAATGCTCCTCGAAAACCTCATAGAAGAAGAAAGAGGCGCCGCAAATCACCCCGAATTGTGGCTGCGCTTTGCCGAAGGTTTGGGTTTAGATAGAAATGCAGTTCTCGAACGCGAACATTTAGAAAAAACCACCGAATCCGTCCGCATTCTCAAAGACTTAGCGCGCAGCGAATCTCCCGCCAAAGGTTTAGCCGCCCTCTACGCTTACGAAGCACAAATCCCCGAAGTTTCCACAACCAAAATCGCTGGTTTAAAGGAATTTTACGGCATCGATTCACAAGCTGCTTTGTCTTTCTTTAAAGTTCACGAAACAGCCGACGAGTTCCACTCGCAAGCCACCCGCGAAGCGCTGTTACAGCTTTGTGAAACTGAAGAAGCACAACAAGAAGCACTGTTAGCTGCCCAGAAAGCCACTTTTGCTCTTAATTTACTGCTTGATGGTGTTTATGAAACCTATTGTCAAGCTAAGTAAGCTTCAGTTGACAGTTGACAGTTGACAGTTGACAGTTGACAGCTTCTTTCTGGTAAAAAAGGCATATTTGTAGGGCGGGTTTAGCTAGTGATTGTGACACTCGCAAACAATCTCAGAACAAAACCCGCCCGCCCTCGCTCATTTTCCTCTCTTTCTTGTCAAAATTCCTTGACTGGGACTGAACAGCAAAGCCATTAAAAATAATCCAAAAACAACTAAGACAATTGCCGCACCAGATGGCATATTAAAATAATAGCTAAGATACATTCCAGTCACACTAGCTGTAATTCCAATAATTGCGCCCAATCCCATCATTAAATGTAACTCTTTTACCAACAAATACGCCGTAATTCCTGGCCCGATTAATAGCGAAATTACTAATAGTGCGCCTACAGTTTGCAAACTAGCCACAATCGTCAGTGTAATCGCCGAAATCATCCCCAAGTAAATCCAGTTTACAGGCAAACCAGACGCCTGTGCTCCTAGCGGGTCGAAGGTATAGAATAGCAGTTCTTTGTAAAAGATTTTAACCGCGACTAAAATAATTACAGTTATCATAAAAGTCTGCTGTACGTCAGACGGTGCAACTGACAATATATTCCCGAACAAAAACCCGTCTAAGTCTAGTTTTGTTGTTCGCAAGACGCTAATTAAGGTGACGCTAATTGCTAAAAATGTAGATAAAATTAATGCCATAACAGCATCTATTTTAATCCGGGATTGCGATTGAATCCATGCCATAATTACGGCGCTGATGATTCCTGATATAAATGCGCCGATGGAAATATTGAAACCTAAAGAAAATGCCACCGGCAGTCCTGCTAATACTGAATGGGCAATCATGTCTACCATCATTCCCATTTGTTGTACAATTAAGTATGAGCCGACAACGGCGCACACAATTCCTAGCAAAATGCCGACGGCGATCGCATTTCGCATGAACTCGAATTTGAGCGGCTCAATTAGTATGTTTAACATTTAATTACTTACCTCAATAATCTTATTGTTTTAACCGCAGATAGAGGCAGATGAACACAGATAAACGCAGATATAAGATAATCATCTGCGTTTATTTGCGTTCATCTGCGGTTAAAAATAAATCTTTTTCCAGTCACGCCGAAACTAAGCTTAAATCGTATCCATAGGCTTTTTGAATATTGGCTGCGGTGAGAACTTCCCGGCAGGAACCTGTGGCAATTAACTGCTTATTGAGCAATAATAAATTATCGTATTGTTTTAAAGTTTCGCCTAAATCGTGGCTGATTACTAGCAATGTTTTGTTTTCGGCTTTGAGTTCGGCAAAAATATCGAAGATAATCTCTTCTGTGGCTTTGTCGATCGCACTAAAGGGCTCGTCGAAGAAGAATAAATCGGCTTGTTGGGCGATCGATCTTGCTAAAAATATGCGCTGCTGCTGTCCCCCGGAGAGTTCGCCAATTTGTCGATCGCGCAAATCCCACATTCCCACCCGCAGCAAAGCAGCTTTGACTAATTCTTGCGACTGCTTCGAGGGAGTGCGAAACCAACCAGTCTGGACAGTCCGCGCCATCATCACCGCATTGTGCACCGTAATTGGATAATCCCAGTCAATTTGCGATCGTTGCGGCACGTAAGCCACCCGCGATAACTGTTCCTTCAACAACCGCCCCTGATATTTTACTATCCCCCGACAAGCCGGAATCAATCCCAGCATCGCCTTCACCATCGTGCTTTTCCCCGCGCCGTTGGGCCCGAAGACACCAGTTAACTGTCCCGGATCTAACTGAAAATTCACGCCGTTGAGGGCCGAAATTCCTCGATAATTCACAGCCAAGTCTTGCACTTCTAACATAATTCCAGATTTTGAGAACGATTCTTATTTCTAGCTACTACAATAGGATAACTCTAAAAGTAATAACGATTATCGTTCCAAAGGTGAAATGTTAAAAAACTTGACGGAAAAAAGCAGCAGATTGTGCGGTGTGGCGGTTTTGGCGATCGCCTGCGGACTGGTTGGGTGTACTTCTAGCCCCCAAGCAAAGAATCCCACACCCCAGAGTCCCGCCACCACTCAAACTCAAGCAACTCCCGCCACCAATTTGCCAAAAGTGGTAGCTACGACTGGTGTCATCTGCGACATTACTAAGGAAATTGCTCAAAGTTCGATCGACACCACCTGTCTAATCGAACCCGGAGAAGACCCCCACGCCTACCAAACCAAGCCAGAAGACCGCAAAGTCATTGAAACAGCAAATCTAATTTTATACGGCGGCTACAACCACGAACCCAGCATCATTAAATTAATTAAATCCAGCAGTAATTCCGCACCCAAAATCGCCGTACACGAACTCGCCGTTCCCAAACCGTTGATGGGCGAACACGAACACGGGAAAGAGAAAGAACAAGAAAAGTCCCACGCCACCGAAGAAAAAGTCCCCGATCCTCACGTTTGGCACAATCCTAAAAATGGTATCCGCATGGTAGAAACAATTCGCGATGAATTGATCAAAGTTTCCCCAAGCAATGCTCAACTATATACCACAAATGCCACAAAATTAACAGATGATTTAGCCAAAATAGATACTTGGATTAAAGCACAAATAGCGACAATTCCTGCCCAAAAACGCAAATTAGTTACAACTCACGATGCCCTGAGTTACTATGCCAATGCTTACGGATTAGAGATTGCGGGAGTTTTGCAGGGAGTGACAACAGAGGAACAGCCCACAGCCGCCAGAATTGCCGAATTATCATCAGAAATTAAGACAGCAGGAGTTCCGACAATTTTTGTAGAAACCACGACTAATCCGAAATTAATGCAGACTGTAGCGAGGGAAGCAAATGTCAAAATTTCCGACAAAGAACTTTATAGCGACGAGTTGGGCGGCCGAGGTACTGGCGCTGATACCTATGAAGGAATGCTAAAAACTAATACTTGTGCAATTACCTCCGGCCTCGGCGGCAATTGTACTCGGTTTGCAGGAGAAGTAGCACCAACTTCTAAACCATAGAAAAGTCGGCGGTTGAAACCGCGTCTAGACAAACAAAAACCGCCTCCGCGGTTTGAAGACAGTTAAAATTATATTATTTTCTTTACACCGCGGAGGCGGTCGCGCTCGCGAACTCGAAGTGCGGACTTGGTTTTTATAGGTGTGGTTTCAACCGCCGTCTTATCTGCGATGAATTTAAGGCAAATTGCCGTCATCGGTACTGGGGGGTTTTTGTCCAATTCCCAATTGCTTCTTAGACGATTTTAAGTCTTTCCAAAGCGCCTTAATATCTTTATAGGCTTTCTCGGCGCTAATTTTACCCCCTGTTTCCAGAGAGCAAATATAAGTTATTTTCTGAGCAAATTCCTGCAAGTTGGCATTAAACGCCAAGTTTTCAGGCGTGAAATCACCGTAGTAGCGACTGCGAGGATGTAAAAAATCTTCCCGCTCTTTCATTGCCCCCTCCTAATTCAACTTTTGGTTCTGTCTCTGCTATTAATAGTAGTCTTTGCACTTAGTATTGCGACGCTAACTTACTTTGATTGCATTCCCCAGGTAACAATTGTGATTTTTCCCTGTGTACTTAGTCGATTAAACCAATTTTAACCTTTGATTACCCGTATTTTAACCTCAATTTAACCTAAAAACACAAAAATTGGGAAATGCGCTGTTCGCATCTCCCCTTAGATATATTTTTACAGAGGTTCCTTAACCTTTTCGGAATCGGAATATTTATTTGCTGCACTCGCAGCCGATGTGGCCGCAGCCGCTACCGTTGGGGTGTCCGTCAGCGCAAGCAGTCGAACAGTAGGATTTGCCACTTTTTTCGATCGCTTCAGTGAGGCTGACAACGCACAAACAAGAAGGGCACGCGCATTTCATTTGGGTGACAGTGGTCATTTTAAATTCTCCTGGTGTGTTTCGCTCTATTAATATCTGAACATATATTCAGATATATGTCAAGGAGATGTAAAAGTTTTGTAACAAAAGGTGGGTCGATCGCGCTAATATGAAAATGAGAATTAAAATCAGCCGGGAAAAGATGTCACCGAAGTCTGCGGTTAACGGAGCGATAAGTCAGCCTGACCAAGAAAACGATACACCAACCTGCGGGCGATCGCACGTAGTTGAAAGTTCACGGGTTGGAGACATCCAAACACAAGTGCTGAACACAGCAAAAGCCCAGCGGATGGCAGAGTTTTTCAGTCTTTTGGGAGATGCGAACCGCTTGCGATTACTGTCGGTGTTAGCAAATCAAGAATTGTGCGTGTGCGACTTGGCGGCGGCTTTGAGCATGAGCGAATCGGCTGTATCGCACCAGTTGCGGGCGTTGCGGGCGATACGGTTGGTAAGTTATCGCAAAGTTGGCAGACAAGTTTTTTATAGTTTACTCGATCGGCACGTTTTAGAACTTTACCAAGCAGTCGCCGAACATTTGGACGAAGAATCTTAATTAGTCAGTTGTTGGTTGTCAGTTGTCAGTTGTCAGTTGTCAGTTGTCAGTTGTCTATGCGCGGATGCTGTAGGGGCGAGTTCACCAACATCTATGATGCACATCCAGAATATGTGTAAACTCGCCCTCCCCAACCAAAGATTCAGGTAAGCGATTATCTGTACATCAGCCCTGACTGCCAACCAGGGGTTATCCTACTATTAGGCTTCTAGAACAGTGTGACCGGAAGCAACCACAGCTTGTTTAATAGACTCTTCCGAGGCTTTAGCTTCCACAGTCACAGTCTTGGCCGCTAAATCCACATCAATCTTAGCTTCCGGTTCCACGGTTTTGATGGCTTCGGTAATAGTGTTTCCGCAGCCGGAACAGACGATCGAGGGAACATGAAGTTTGAGTGCCATAATTAAGCGATATCTTGTAGATGACAGGATTGATTCTGCTTTTATTTTAATCAAATTTCGGTTTTTGGGACAGGCTAGAAGCCCATCCCACAAGAAAAAAAATTTGTGGGATGGGCTAGAAGTCTGTTTTTGGGACGGGCTAGAAGCCCATCCCACAAGAAAAAAAAGTTTGTGGGATGGGCTTCTAGCCCGTCCAACTTTTCTTGAAAGAAATATTAAGTCCAATGACTAATGACTAATGACTAATGACCAATAACCAATGACTAATGACTAATAACTAATGACTAATGACTAATGACTTAGCCTCCGGTACGAACCGCCCGACGGCCGCCGCCACAGGCCGCAAACTTGCAACTAAATCAATCATATCCGGCAAAGAAAGAGCTTGCCGCGCGTCAGAAACCGATTTTTCGGGTTGCGGGTGACACTCAACAATTAACCCGTCAGCACCGCAAGCAACCGCTGCTTTTGCTAGAGATGCGACTAATTCTCGCTTGCCGGCGGCGTGAGAAGGATCTACAATTACTGGCAAATGAGTTAACTGTTTTAGCGCTACGACTGTACCTAAATCTAAGACATTGCGGGTGTAATTGTCGAAGCTGCGGATGCCTCTTTCGCACAGAACTACATCGGGATTTCCGTGGCTGAGAATGTATTCGGCGGCCATCACAAATTCTTCAATCGTGGCTGACAAACCGCGTTTTAGTAAGACTGGTTTTCCGGCTTGACCGATCGCCTTTAGTAACTCGAAATTTTGCATATTGCGACTGCCTACTTGCAGCATATCAGCATAGGCGACAACCGGATCGATTTGGGCGATCGACATTACCTCTGTCACCACGGGTAAACCGTAACTGCGGCTGACATCAGCTAAAATTTCCAGTCCCTCAATTCCCATCCCCTGGAAAGCGTAGGGAGAAGTGCGGGGTTTGTAGACTCCCCCGCGCAAAGCCTGCACCGGTGCGACTGAGAGTTTGCTGGCGACTGTCTCCATTTGTTCTGAACTTTCGACGGTACATGGGCCACCGACGATTAACAATTCTGTGCCCCCGACTGAGACTGTTTCTGATAGTTTGACAATAGTTTGGTGTTCGGGATGAGATTTGGTTGCGAGTTTGGCTTCTAACATGATGGAATTCTCCTGGAAAATCGAGTGATTGGTTGACAATAAAAAACCCGGAACCTTTAAGGAGTTCCGGGTTGGCGCGAAAAGACAGCACGACAATTTACCCAGAACTCCTGCGGGGCCAAAAATAAAAGCCGTAATACCAGTTACTGAATAATGTCATTGCTGTTTTCGCTTGCGATGATTGGTGGTTGGGAAAAAAGCTAGAAAAAAACAAAACCGCAGGTGTTAGTCTGCGGTTCGCCCGGATGTTCACAGCAATCTGTAAATTCACTCCGGGCGAACTTGGGTATGCCAAAAATAAAAATAGCTGTTGGTTGCGAACATCATGTGAAGTGCTGGGATTTGTGAATTAAACACAATACTATTCGTTAGTCTAGCAAAGAGTGGTAGGAATGTCAAGACCTTTTTGCAACAGGTAGGGACACGGCACTGCCGTGTCCCTAATAAAGGTATGTTGTTGCGCTTGAGCGCTCTTTGAGATATATGAGAAAGAGCGCTGAAGCGCAACTACGTACCTTTTAGTCCCAGCCTCCGTCTCGATCGCACAATTGAGCTAATCTCTGATTGGGCGATCGATCGTATTCCCTCAATTACTCGTATTTTGATACATCTCTCAAAGAGCG
>NZ_JAEQCF010000078.1:0-41233 GCF_020738625.1 Microcoleus sp. PH2017_09_SFU_O_A | reverse complement strand
AACTACGTACCTAAAAAATAATCCCGCAAAGGTATGTTGTTGCGCTTCAGCGCTCTTTATCTTATGTATGAAAGAGCGCTGAAGCGCAACTACGTACCTGACTGCGAACCTTTGTTCCTACTTTCCTACCGTGAAATACTCATTTTTAGCGTACACGCTAATTATGCAGTCGCCGACTTCAAAAAACATCCCCTCTTGCTCATCTTTAGAGAATTGCAAGTTGCCGTATTTAGCATTAATTTCCTCAGCAGTCGCCGCCTTCGCTTCCATTTCATCGGGAATAAGTCCGGTTGAACCGATGTAGAAAACTAGCGGCGAAACTTTCTCAGCATACACTTTTTCGGCGTAGGTTTCCAGTTGCTCGTTTGCACGGGTTAAAGCAGCGACAAATTCGTCTCGCTTGACATCTTCTTCCTGCCATTTTGCTTGCAGAAGCCGCAGCAAGCTGTCTGCACCAACTTTGGCTAAGGTAGCGCTAACAATTCCGTTATTCTCCAATCCCAAAAAGTCATCGAAAATTTGTTTCATTAAGTCGTCAACTTTGGTGATTTTGGTGCGGGATGAAACTGTTTTGTGTGCGAAGACGACAGGCTCATCTAAGGTGATGTGAAATGTCGGTTTTGCCAGCTTTTCGCCTGTGTTTTTGTGGTAAACTTCGTACAGGCGATCGAGAAATTTGTTGGCTGAGTGCAGTTTGGCGAAGTTGAGGATGTTTTTGCTGCCGATGTCGATTTTGTAGCTGACTCGCGAATCTACTGTACCATTCGCGATCGCACTTTTCAACTCTGTGTACTCCGTCGTCGTTGGAAAGTTGAGATAAAGGCTTTTCGACAGATAGTGCTGTTTCAACTCTTCCAACTGTTGAGCCGTATAACTCTCGGATGCTTCCTTCAAATGAGCCGAGAGAATGCTGGAGAGAATTTTAATGTTTGCGAGTTCCTCAAACACTCCGTCAAGGCTGCCGTAACGTCCGTCAAACGGCACTACCGGCAAACTGTCTAAGTTAATATCGTACTCCGAATGGAAGTCAAAATCTCCCGCAGGCGAGCCGTCTTGTTGGAGGACACCGCATTTTTTGAGCAAATCAAACACTGCTTTGCTGCTGATTTTGGTTCGCAGCGACTTGATATTAACTTCGCCGTCGCTGACAATGGTATAGTTGTTGAAAGTATTCAGGTCTGTCACCAGAATTCCTGCCACTTCTGCGATCGCACTTCCATCCTCAACTTTTACCAGTTTAACTTTCCTGGTAATCAGCATATTGATGGTAGCGGTATTTTGATTGATCGCAAATGAACCCATCCGCACGTATTCGCCGCCATCTAAGAATTCTGTTTTCAGCCAAGGCTTGACAAGGTTGCCGTTTTCATCTCGCTTTCCTTCAACTCGCTTCAAACCTTTGCGCTGATAGTTTTCTTGCAAGTGTTTCAAGTTGATGATGATGCTGTTGCTGTTTTCCTCCAATATCTCGATCAACTCCAGCAGGGAAATTTTATCGCTGACTTTTACCCGATCGCCAATTTCATGATTTTGCAACACATCAGGCGCAAACACAGCCCGTTCCAAATCCTCCGTAAACTCGGCTAGTTGAGCATTTGTCAAAGCTTTCGCGTGTTTTTCCGTCAAAGTAGCATCGAAGGTACTCGCCAGCGCATACTTCGCCGTATTCAAATTGCCGTCAGCGAGGTTAGCTTTCGCAAAAGCAAACACCGACTCATCAGTTTGAGCAACCGGAACTTCTAATTTGTCATACTCATCTTTGGTGACTTGCTGATACTTGTAAAACAGTCCCGCATCGTCTGCTTTCAGCCCGCAGATTTTCAGCGTACTCGATGAACCGCTGATTTTTTTGCCAGTTTTGGAAACAAAAACTTGATAATCGTATTCCTTGATTAACGGTTCTTCCAGCGGTGGCGCCACCGAATCACCTAACAGTTTTGTGCTGTCGTACAGAGCATCATAAACCATTTTAACTTCGCCAGCGCGGATGCAATTTCCCGATAAAGTGTTGGCGATTTTTGAGAGCAGTTTGAAGTCAGCAGAAGCATAGGATATCGTGTTGGCAAACACATCCATGTCCTTAAGTTCGTTGCAGATTTCCGCTAGTTTTGCCGCTTCGGCATTAGGACTCGGGTCATTTGCATAACCGTCTGTGTGCAAGTTAATTGCTGTCACTTCTCCTGCTTTTACGAGAGATTTAGCAAGCTGCATCGACTGCGATATGCAGGTACAGCCAGCGGTTTGGATATTTTTAATTTGTTTGATGTATTGAGAATCAATCTTCGTCACTTCTTGAATGGGAATTCGCTGGAAGTGACAAATTACGTCTCCATTGTCAGCGTAGGAAATGAGGCTGACAATTAGTTGGTAATTGTTATATTCGTCTAAAGTCAAAAGCTTGACTAGGGTTTCTTTCAGCGGTTTTAAGTCAGAATACATCGAGCCGGAGCGATCGATAATGATGATGCTGTGGGCGACGGATTTTTCGGGGATATCGCCTGGTGTTCTTTCGAGATTGAGGCGATCGACTAAATAGAATGCCTTTTCATTTCCGGCAAAATTGTAGAGGGTAAATTTGGTGCGATTATTCGAGGCTGCTTGGCTGCTGGAACTTTTGACCTGAGATGATTGTTTTGCTTGCCGTGCCATACTTTTCACCATGTTGATTTATTCCTCAACACTATCTTGACACGCCCTTTTGTCGGTGTCAAGGCCTGTCTGGAAAATTATCTGCTAGGGTGAATAAGCATTAATACTCAATTATTGTAGGGTGCGTCAGGGACGAAATTTTTGAGTAGGTAGTCAAAATATTCTGCCCCTGACGCACCCTACAAATTTAGCTAACACAGGTGATTGATATATTGCGAAGATTCCTAGAAGCCGCTCAACCGGAACGTTATACTGCTCAAAATTCGGGTGGTGACGGTGGCTTGAAACGAATCTGCTAGCATTTAGGGCTAGGTTGTTTGGGGTCGGTTGGTCGGGCAAAGTTTTGAAATCGTTGGGACTAGCAAGTTTCATTCAACCTCTTGACATTCAAGATAAGTGCATATACACTTAATTCATGGAAAAACACAGCAACCCGATCAATCCAGTTGAATTAGGTCAAGTGGTCTCAACTTGTGCCTGCTTCAATCTCCGAAAGGCTTCTCGTGTCATCACACAACACTTTGATGAAATCCTAAAGCCGAGCGGATTGCTGATTACTCAGTTCACCATTTTGGTGGCTGTCACAATGGCAAAGTCAGGAACCATCAATGAGTTAGCGGAGGTCTTAAGGATGGATCGCACGACGCTCACCCGGAATCTCAAACCCCTTGAACGCCAGGGATGGTTAAGATCCGAGCCTGGGCAAGACCAGCGAACTCGTCTGGTTAGCCTTACAACAGATGGAGAAGCGGCTTTGACGAAAGCTTTACCGCTGTGGAGACAAGCTCAAACCAGTGTGGAGGAAACCCTTGGACAGCAACGATTGAGCGATCTGCTTGCACACCTGGTGGAAGCAACTGCATTAGTTCGTTGAGTCTAAAATTTTCTCTAAAACGTGTATATACACTTATTTACTCAAGTCCTGAAACCGGAGGATTCTATGGTCTCTCTATCTTTGAATCAACGCAATCAAATCGCTCGAAGGTTGATTTTCACGATTGGCATTTGGGGGATGGCTGTTGGGGCTGGTAGTTATGTTGGACTCTTCAGCACATTTCCTTTGCCTTGGTTTGCTTTGCTTGTAGCGATCGGAATTATGGTTCCCGTAGTTTTTTACTACAGCAATTCCACATTCCGGGCCTATATTCAAGGGCTGCACTTGAACTACTTGACGGTATTTCATCTGTGGCGCATTCCAGCCGCTCTAGTCTTTTTCTACTATGGCAATCAACATCTCCTACCTGAAACCTTCGTTCGTAATGCGGGTTGGGGAGATTTGTTTGCAGGTTTGTTAGTTTTGCCAGTTCTCATATTGCCGAGCCATCGTTGGAAATATTGGGTGTTTCACCTGTTTGGTATGACAGATTTTCTCATTGCAGTAGGTACAGGCTTGACTTTTGCGTTGCTCCAAGTTCCGATGATGAATGCCGTAGCGACTTATCCTGTCGCTCTAATTCCACTATTTGGTGTTGGTATTTCGGGAGCATCTCACATCATGGCGTTAGATATGCTAGCTAGTCGCAAAGCAAATATTTCCTAGTAATTGGCAAATGTAAATACCGTAGTATAACAACGCAGTGGAGCGGACAAATTAAGTCTTCTCGCTGCGTTTTTGTCGTATCTGTTGCCGCTCGCTTTTGCCGTTATGCGTCCGCGAATCTGGGGCTATGGCGGTGGTTTCAGCCTTTTGGGAAACGCCGAAATCTACGCGAAAAGTGAAGAATATTTTAAGTCTTATGCGATGTGTTTCTATCACCGCCATCATCTACTGTGGTGACGATATGCTGAGTCTGGGGTGATGCGTGAGAGCGTCCGAGAGATTGGGTTGACGCGGGTTGTGGATGCAGAGCGATCGCAGTTGGCCGCTGCCGGCACCAATCGAAGATTTGTTAACAACAGGTGCTTGGGCTGTAATTAGTTTATCTTTGATTACGATCGGGATGCAGTTGAGCAAGTTGAATTCTTTGCACAATCTCAAACAAGTTTTGAGTTGTCTGTCAATTAAAATGCTGTTAATTCCCTTGGTATTTGGCGCGGGTTTAACGTTTGTTGGCATTACGGGCGCGCCGCGGCTTTCGCTGGTGCTGCAAATGGCAATGCCTCCGGCTTTTGGTACTACTTTGCTGGCTGAAGTTTTTAATCTCGATCGCGAATTGACCGTAACTGCGATCGGCATTGGCTGCGTTACGTTATTATTCACTATTCCAATCTGGATGCTGCTATTTAGTTTTTCATGAAAATAGAATCTGATTAGTTTAAGCAGCGCGTTGTTTTAGTGATATGAATCACAACAATTGAGCGATCTATGTCATGTTCATTTTACTTAACAATCATGGAAGTTGGAACTCTATTCCCTTCTGTTAAGCTACAAATAGCCTACGGATGAGGCAGATAATCAAAGTATGACAACTGAAAATTTTACATTCACAGGTTATGAAATTGTCGATCGCATTTACTCAGGCACTCGCACCCTAGTTTATCGAGGTTTCCGTACTAGCGACAAACAGCCAGTCGCCATCAAAGTCTTGTGCAGCAAGTATCCCAGCTTTAGCGAACTCGTGCAATTTCGCAATCAGTATACGATCGCCAAAAACCTCAATTTACCCGGAATCATCGAAACCTACAGCTTAAAAGCTTACCAAAACAGCTATGCGCTGGTAATGGAAGACTTCGGAGGAATCTCTCTGAAGGAATGGAGGGAACAAGCGGAAACTGCGCCGAATTTGAGGGATTTTCTGCAAATGGCGATCGACATCAGCAGTACATTAGATATACTCTGCCGCCACCGCATCATTCACAAAGACATTAAACCCGCCAATATTTTAATTAATCCAGAAACAAAACAACTCAAACTAATTGACTTTAGCATCGCATCTTTGCTGCCCAGGGAAACTCAAACCCTGATGAATCCTAACGTGCTGGAAGGGACACTCGGCTATTTGTCTCCCGAACAAACTGGAAGGATGAATCGCGGCATTGACTACCGCACTGATTTTTACTCTTTGGGCGTGACTTTCTATGAATTGCTGGCGGGAGAATTGCCGTTTCAATCCCACGATGTGATGGAATTGGTGCACTGTCATATTGCCAAGCAACCGCCATCGCTGCATGAAATTAAGCCGGAAATCCCGCAGGTACTCTCGGAGATTGTCAGCAAATTGATGGCCAAAAATGCTGAAAACCGCTATCAGAGCGCCTTAGGACTAAAATTTGATTTAGAATTGTGCTTGAGTCAACTAGAAGAAAGTGGTCAAATTGGAAGTTTTGCCATAGCCCAGAGGGATTTGTGCGATCGCTTTATCATACCAGAGAAGCTCTACGGGAGAGAAACCGAAGTAAAAACCCTACTCGAAGCCTTTGATCGGGTTGCATCCCCCCGAACCTCGGGGGGACAGAGGGGGGTCGAAATGATGTTAGTAGCTGGTTTTTCCGGGATTGGGAAAACAGTTGTAGTTAACGAAGTCCACAAACCAATTGTGCGGCAGCGGGGTTATTTCATCAAAGGGAAATTCGACCAATTTAACCGCAATATTCCATTTTCAGCATTTGTCCAAGCCTTGCGAGATTTAATGGGACAATTGCTATCAGAATCAGACGCTCAATTGCAAACGTGGACAGCTAAAATTCTCTCAGAAGTTGGAGACAACGGACAAGTTTTAATTGAGGTAATTCCCGAACTGGAACTGATTATTGGTGAGCAACCCGCAGCAACAGAACTATCAGGCAGTGCAGCACAAAATCGATTTAACTTATTATTCCAAAAATTTATTGGAGTTTTTACCACCGCAGAGCATCCGCTGGTGGTGTTTTTGGATGATTTGCAGTGGTCAGATTCGGCTTCACTTCAGTTGATCAAACTATTGATGAGTGACAATAGCTATTTACTGATGTTGGGAGCCTATCGAGACAATGAAGTTTCACCCATCCACCCATTTATATTGACCGTAGAAGAAATCAGAAAAGCGAACGCGATCGTTAACACAATTACTCTGGCACCGTTGGCGTTTAATGACACCAATCATCTGGTTGCCGATACATTGAATTGTTCGAGGGAACTGGCTCAACCGCTGACGGAGTTAATCGATCGCAAAACGAAAGGTAATCCCTTTTTTGCGACACAGTTTCTTAAAGCTCTGTATGAAGAGGGCTGCATCATGTTCGATCGCGATCACCGTTATTGGGAATGTGATATTGCCCAAGTGAATGCGCTGGCGCTTACTGATGATGTTGTTGAGTTTATGGCAGTGCAATTGCAGAAATTGCCCTTGGAGACACAACAGGTACTCAAATTAGCGGCTTGTGTGGGTAATCAGTTTGATTTGGGGACGTTGGCGATCGTCTCTGAGCAGTCTCAAACCGATGCCGCAACTGCATTGTGGAAAGCATTGCAAGAGGGCTTAATTCTACCGACGAGCCAAGTCTATAAGTTCTTTCAAGGTACAGAACAGTCAGCTTATCCGGAGTCTGTCAATCCAACGTATCGATTTTTGCACGATCGCATCCAACAAGCCGCCTATTCTCTGATTCCCGATGACCAAAAACAACAGACACACTGGAAAATTGGTCACTTACTGTTAAAGAATCTGTCTCCGCAGGAACAAGTTGAACAGATTTTTGAGATCGTTAATCAACTGAATTTAGGGAGAACGACGATCTCCAATCCAGTCCAGAAATACCAACTGGCTAAGTTAAATCTGCAAGCTGGACAAAAGGCAAAAGTTTCAGCCGCCTATCAAGCGGCTCAGAATTATTGTGAAATTGGCATTGATTTATTAGCCGCTGAGTCTTGGCAGGTAGACTATGAATTAGCCTACGCCCTACATCGAGATGCCTCAGAAGCCGCTTATCTCTGTGGTAATTTCGACCAAGCAGAAACACTCTATGCGGTCACCCTGACCCAAGCCCAAACACCCCTAGACAAAGCGGTGATTTATCGGGTGCAGATGACTCAATACCAACTTCAGGGTCGCAATAAAGAAGCGATCGCCATTCAACGCCAAAGCCTCCAACTGCTGGGCTGGGGAATGCCCATAGAACCAGAAAGCATCCAAGCCAGCCTCGATGAACAAATTGCTGCGGTCAATCAATTCTTAGAACAGCAAGCAATTGAATCGATTCTTGGTTTGCCAAAGATGACGAATGACACCATTGCAGAAATGTTGAGGATATTACAAATTCTGTTCTATGCAGCATGGCTGGATGGTCAATCTACGTTGGCGCTACTTGCACTAGCTAAGATGACAACTTTGTCGTTACAGCACGGCAACAGCGATATGTCTCCCTTTGGCTATGTGGGTTACGGTCTAATCGCTAATGCCTTACTCAAAGATGCTGCCCAAGCTTATCAATTTGGTAATGTAGTGATACGACTTTGTGAACAATTTGATAATACTGATGTGCGGGGGATGACCAATTTCCTGTTTGCTGCCGATGTGCATAGTTGGAGTCGTCCCCTGCAAGCAGCCGATACCTACTATGACAATGCTTTTAAGTGTGGGATGGATGCTGGGAACTGGCTGACCGTAGGCTTCACGATCATCCAAAGTGGCTCCGATCGGTTGACCTATGGCAAAAACTTGAATGACCTGTATGCGATCGCCCAAACCCATACAGAGTTTCTTCGTCAGATTAAAAGTTTAGAGAATCTCGATGCCCTCACCGTTGGTGTGCTGCAACCCATTCGTCATCTTCTGGGGTTAACAACCACCCCCTTGAGCTTTGATGATGAAGGGTTCAGTGAAGCAGAGTATTTGCAAAAATATCACGACGCGCCCTATCATTTGGCATGGTTTTATTCGGTCAAAATTCGTCATGCTTTCCTGTTCAATCAACAAGCTACCTATCCAAAATTAATTCCTCAACTCCACATCATTGAGGAAACTGTTCCCAGCCATGCCAAAGTGCCGTCCAGTGTCTTTTATGTCATACTCATGCACTTGGCACTGATTGAGATTGCTGACGATGCTGCTGAGCGTCAGTCCCATTGGCAAGCCATCTTACCTCTGGAAGAACGGTTAACCCGTTGGCAGCAAGATTGTCCAGAAAATATTGAGCATAAGTGCCTTTTGATCCAAGCAGAAAAAGCCCGGCTCAACGGGCAAAAATCAGAAGCAATCGATTTGTATGACCAATCTATTGCCCAAGCTCAGACTCACGAGTATGGCTATGAAGCAGCCCTCGCCAACGAACTTGCTGCCAAGTTTTATCTAGACTGGGGTAAAGAAAAAATTGCCCAGGATTATTTGGCAAATGCCTACTACGGTTATGCACGCTGGGGTGCAAAAGCCAAAATTGATGACTTAGAACAACGCTATCCCGAACTTCTTGCTCCCATATTTCAGACCAAACAAAACCGTTCTGCAATCAGCGAAATTCGGCTACAAACCATCAATCAATCCTCAGTTTTACATCAAACCTTCCAAACAACTCAATCTAGCAGCAGTAGTATTTCCGAAGCCCTAGATTTAGACACTATTTTTAAAGCCTCCCAAGCTCTATCGAGTGAAATTGAATTAGAAAAATTGCAGGCGGCACTAATGTCTGTGTTGCTCGAAAATGCCGGGGCTACAAAAGCAGTTCTGCTGTTGGTTAAGCAGGGGAATCTCGCAGTCGAAGCTGTCGCCTCTATCAAGGAAAATGTCATCTCAATGTCTGTGCCGCTGTCAGCTAGTGCAGAGGTTCCTGCTGCTGCGGTTAACTACGTCAAGCGCACTTTGAAAACTGTTGTTTTGGATAATGCAGCAGCACAAAACGATTTTATGGCAGAGCCGTATTTGATGGAGCAAAAACCCAAAAGTCTTCTTTGCGGGCCGATTTTGCATCAAGGTAAATTAATTGGGTTGCTGTATCTAGAAAATAACTTGACTATTGGGGCATTTACTGGCGATCGCACTCAAGTCATCCAAATGTTGTGCGCCCAAGCAGCGATTTCGCTCGAAAATGCCCGCTTGTACCAACAATCTCAAGCTTATGCCCAAAAATTAGAACGATCGCTCTTTGACTTGCAACAAGCCCAGTTACAGCTCGTACAGAGCGAAAAAATGTCCGCCTTGGGCAATCTCGTCGCCGGAGTCGCCCACGAAATCAACAATCCTGTCGGCTTTATTAACGGCAATATTGACGAAGCAACGACTACCATCAAAGATGTGATTAACCACTTGAGATTATATCAAGAAAAGCTGCCAAATCCCGGCAAAGAAATCGAACAAGATGCTGAGGATATTGATTTGGAGTATGCCTTATCAGATTTGCCCAAGATGCTGTCATCAATGAAAGTAGGGTGCGATCGCATTCGCGGCATCAGCACCAGCCTCCGCACCTTCTCCAGGGCTGACAAAGACTACAAAGTTCCCTTTAATATTCATGATGGCATTGACAGTACGCTCTTAATTCTCAAACACCGGCTGAAAGCTAACGAACACCGTCCGGCGATCGAAGTTGTCACCGATTACGGAAATCTGCCTCAAATCGAATGTTTTCCCGGTCAACTGAACCAAGTTTTTATGAATTTGCTCAGCAATGCGATCGATGCCCTAGATGAATCAAATTATGGACGAAGTTTTGCGGCAATTGAAAACAATCCAAATCGGATTACTATTCGCACAATGGTAGAAGGTGAATCTGTGAAAATTGCGATCGCCGATAACGGCAAGGGAATGTCGTCCGAGGTAAAAGAGCGGATTTTCGACCATTTATTTACCACAAAAGCTGTGGGGCAAGGCACGGGATTGGGATTGGCGATCGCCCGTCAAATTATTGTCGAAAAACATGGCGGTAATATCACAGTTAATTCTACTCCAGGACAAAGTACAGAATTTATCATTACCCTTCCCATTTATGCGGGATAATATTTTTGACAAGTTGATGCCTAGAATGTTAAACATCAAGTAAATTACAGCATTTTTCAGGTATGTTCGGGACATACCAGAGGTAGGGACACGGCAATGCCGTGTCCCTACAGGCTATTGAATGTACTTCAGAAACCAGCAATCTACTGCAGATCGCGGATCGAAATGCGTCCTGAAATGTCAAGTCAAAAACCCAGTTTTCCATCGCGTCTGCGTAATTCCCGATCGTTTACAATACCAGCAACCGCAAGTTAAAATATCGATCGAGTTGGGATCTATATAAATTGTTCGGGCGAGGCGATCGAAGATATCGAAGTCGCCGGGGAACTTCAGGATGCAAATGCGACGGCTTTTAGCCGAGAAGTTATCCGCCTTGCTGAAGCTTGCGAACTCAAACAACTGCGGCTCTTCATTACTTGTTATGCTAAAAGTGTCCGTGAAGTTGGCTGAAACCCTTTCTGGTCAATAAGTCTATTCGTTATGGCTATCATTTGAGGTGCTGACTTTCGCGACCATCCACTAGAATCGTTGATTTTACAGGCAATTTATGATGTTTAATTAATAAATTAGCATAAAAGGTAATGAAGAGCCACAACTGCGAACATTTATCCAAAACTACCTCGCTTAATAGAAGCCGAAACCCATGCCATGCCAAACCCAACCGTTTATCTCGATCGTGGATGACAACGCTACTAACTTGTCTGTGTTTTCTGGTGCTTTGAAAACTGCTGGCTATCAAGAACGAAATACCAAATTTTAGAGTATCCTTGAAAAAAATCAAATTAGTAATCCTAGCAACTTGTAAGCGATCGTGACACTCAAAAAGTTAAATTACATTTTTTCTCAAACTTCCAGGCAAGTTTCCCTGCGAACAGTCTTAATTGTGCCTTTTGTACTGCAAATATTTGCTGCTGTAGGATTGGTTAGCTATCTGTCCTTGCGTAACGGGCAGAAAGCTGTTAATGATGTAGCGGCTCAACTGCGAAGCGAAGTTAGCGATCGAGTCAAAATGTATCTGGACAATTATCTAGAGAAACCTTTTCTGATTAACAGGCTGAATGCAGATGCGATTGCTCGCAGGGAATTGAGTTTCGATTTGAAGAAACAGAATCCAAAAGCCGATCGATTACTTTGGCAACAAATGCAGTTTTTTGATTATGTAAGCTGGATTTCTTTGTGTTCGGCGCAAGGAGATTTATTTGGAATTGAGCGGAGGGCTAAAGATAATTCACTGCAATTTTATATGAGTAACAGTAATACAGGCTTTTACCCTTATTTTTCCAAAATAGATGCTCGGGGAAATCGCACGGAAAATCTAGAAAAAAGTACCACAAAATTTAATCCTTATATCCGACCTTGGTTCATTAATGACGAACGGAAAAGAAAGCAGGCTTGGAGTGAAATTTATCCTGAATTTATTAGCCTCCAACCGCAGATAACTGCTATATCGCCTGTTTATAATGATAGCAGAAAAATTCAATATTTTATTGGTACTACTTTTTCGTTAAAAGCTATTAGTCAATTTCTAAATAATCTCAAAATCGGTCGGTCAGGGCAGGTTTTTATTATCGAAAAATCTGGATTTTTAGTAGCAAGTTCAACCAAACAGCAGCTATTTACATTAGAAAATCAAAAGGATGCAAAACCCCAACGCCTTAAAGCATTAGACAGTAAGGATAAGTTAATTAGCGCAACTGCTCAAAGTTTAACCAAAAAATTTGACAATTTGAGTAATATAAAACAGGAACAACAACTAGAATTCACCATCTCTGGTCAGCTACAATTTATTCAAGTTATGCCCTTCCAAGATGATTTTGGACTTGATTGGTTAGTAATTGTAGTAGTTCCAGAAGCAGATTTCATGGAGCAAATTAACTCCAATACTCAGACAACTATACTGTTGTGCATGGCAGCATTAATAGTAGCAACTGGGGTCTGTTTTGTCACTGCTCGATGGGTGACACAACCAATTCGCCGCCTCAATCAAGCATCTAAAGCTATTGCCCGAGGAGATTTAAGTCAGGCTGTAGATTTAGATCGCGCTGATGAATTAGGAGAATTAGCTATCTCATTCAATCAGATGGCAGGACAACTCAAAACCTCTTTCAATGAACTCGAACACCGAGTAGAAGAAAGAACAGCAGAATTAGTAATAGCTAAAGAAAAAGCCGACGTAGCCAATCAGGCAAAAAGCACATTTATTGCCAACATGAGCCACGAATTGCGCTCTCCCCTCAACGCCATTCTAGGCTTTTCTCAAATCATGACTCGCTCTCAAACTCTGCCTCCCGAACATCAAGAAAGTGTCGGCATCATCTCTCGCAGTGGCGAACACCTGCTCACCCTAATTAACAACGTCCTCGATCTGTCTAAAATCGAAGCAGGCAAAACCACTCTCAACCAAAAAAACTTCGACTTGCATCGGCTACTTGAGGACATACACGATATGTTTGAAATGAAGGCAGAAGAGAAAGGTTTGCAGTTACTCATGGAATCAGCACCCCATCTACCTCGCTACGTCCGTACCGATGACGTGAAATTGCGTCAAGTGCTGATTAACATCATTAACAACGCCATCAAATTTACTCAAGAAGGAGGTATTTCCGTCAGAGTAACCGTTAAAGAAACTGCCGACAAAACCCACACCATACATTTTGAAATCGAAGATTCAGGAGCCGGGATTGGGCCTGAAGAAATTGGGAATTTGTTTGAAGCTTTCACGCAAACAGAAACCGGAAAACAAGCTCAAGAAGGTACGGGTTTGGGCTTGCCTATCAGCAGCCAATTCGTGCGTCTCATGGGGGGAGATATTACAGTAAAAAGTGTAGTAGAACAAGGCACGAATTTCCTGTTTGATATTCAACTTACTGAGGTAGAAGCCAGCGATATTGTCGCCCAGCAACCGACTCGGCGCATCATAGCTCTAGAGCCAAATCAACCGCGATATCGGATTCTGATTGTGGACGACAAACCGACAAACCGTCAGTTATTAATTAAACTGCTATCTCCCTTGGGATTTGAACTTCAGGAAGCCTGTAACGGACAAGAAGCAGTGGCTATTTGGCAGGAGTGGGAGCCACATTTAATTTGGATGGATATGCGGATGCCTGTGATCGATGGTTACACGGCGACTAAAACAATTAAATCTTACACTAAAGGTCAAGCAACGGCAATTATTGCTTTAACTGCTAGCGTATTAGAAGAAGAGAGAGCCGTGGTACTAGCGGCGGGTTGCGATGATTTCTTGAGAAAACCGTTTCGAGAGCAAGAAATATTTATTGCCATGAATAAGCAGATAGGAGTGAAATATGTTTATGAAGATTTAAGTCATGAAAATGAGAAAATAAAAACTCCCAAAGTAATTTTAAATGTAGAGACGCTGGCAGAAATTCCCAGGGATATATTAGCTCAACTACAAGAGGCAGTGATGTTTTCAGATGAGGAGTTGATGGCTGAGTTGGTGCAACAAATAGCTAATCGCGATCGGTTTTTAGCTGAGGAACTCGGGAAGAGTTTGCATAACTTTGAATATGAGAAGATTTTGAACTTAATTGCGGCTGCTATATCCTAAAAGGAGTAAAATATGAACGAGAGTAAAGGTCAAATTTTTATTATTGATGATACACCCGCCAATTTACATCTGCTTGTCAATCTTCTCAAGGAAAAGGGCTACCTGACGCGAGCATTTCCCAGCGGCAAGTTAGCTTTAGCAGTTATTGAACAATCATCTCCTAGTTTGATTTTGCTGGATATTCAAATGCCACAAATGGATGGCTACGAAGTTTGTCAACATCTCAAAGCTAACGAATCAACTGCCGATATTCCGGTGATTTTCATCAGTGCTTTGGATGAAATGATGGATAAGGTGAAAGCTTTTAGTGTAGGTGGAGTGGACTACATCACGAAACCATTTCAAGCAGAGGAAGTTTTAGCTCGGATTTCTACTCATTTAGAACTCAGTCGCTTACAAAAACTATTGAAACAGGAAAATTCTCTACAAGCTCAACAACTAGCCGAACAGAATCGCCAACTCCAGTCGATGAATCAGGCATTAGAGCAAGCTAATCAAGAATTGAAACAACAATACGATCGACTTCACTCTGCTCAATTACAATTGGTACAAAGCGAAAAAATGTCAGCTTTGGGTAACTTGGTGGCTGGGGTTGCCCACGAAATTAACAATCCGGTTGGCTTTATTAGCGGCAACATTCAACACGCTTTAGACTACATCAAAGATTTGTTTGGCTTGCTCGATTTAGTCAAGCAAGAATCTGGTAGTTTCAGCGAGGCAATTCAAGAAGAAATAGCAGCGATCGATCTTGAATACATCCGCGAAGATTTACCGAAGTTAATTGATTCAATGCGAGAAGGAGCGCACCGGATTAAAGACATTAGCACGAGCTTGCGGACATTTTCTCGTGCCGATAGCGAGCTCCCCATTCCTTTCAACCTTCATGAAGGTATTGATAGCACTATTTTAATTTTAAAACATCGCCTCAAAGCGTCGGAAAATCGCCCGGAAATAGCAGTTGTTAAAAAATACGGTAAAATTCCTATGGTAGAATGCTATGCCGGACAGTTAAACCAGGTATTTATGAATATTTTGGCAAATGCGATCGAGGCTCTGGATGAATCAAATTTCGGACGCAGTTATGCCGATATTCAACTGGCTCCCAATCGAATTGTCATTACTACCTCTTTAGAAGATAAGAGCGTCAAAATTACGATCGCCGATAACGGCAAGGGAATGTCGTCCGAGGTAAAAAATCGCATCTTCGACCACCTGTTTACCACTAAGGGAGTGGGTAAAGGGACGGGGTTGGGATTGGCGATCGCCCGTCAAATCGTGGTCGAGACCCACGGCGGTACAATTGAGGTGAATTCCTATCTGGGAAAGGGGACTGAATTTGCGATCGTGTTACCTGTTAGCCAAGAAAGTCATTAGTCATTGGTCATTGGTCAGAAGTGCGATCGTCCCCCCCGAGCGAACATTCGTCATTCTTGACGATCGCGATTTTAAGCTCTTCTGCTTTGCGATTGGACTTTAAGTGCGAACGATCGAACCTATTTGCCACCACTCCAGACACTGGCAAAATTTCCGGCACTCCTGCGCCAGATTGCCAAAATCTCAACTATGCTAACGTAGGCGAGCAGCAATCCCTTGTCACGAAGGCGATTGACATACTTTAAACAATTTATTTTATTGAGGAGCGGTGTATCCCCTATGGCAAACCTGATCGGCATGGACAGCAACGACTTTATTCTAGGTACTCCGCAGGGCGATCGAATTCGCGGCTTAGATGGCGATGACACACTGCTGGGCGCGAATGGAGATGATACCGTAGAGGGCGACGCAGGCAAGGATCAGCTTCTCGGAGGCGATGGAGCAGATTCGCTGCTTGGGGGTGAAGGAAATGACGAGCTCATTGGCAACCAAGGCCGCGATTTTCTTTCCGGTGGCAATGGGGACGACTCGGTTCGCGGCGGTTTGGGTAACGATACTCTCGATGGCAACGACGGGTTAGACAGCTTGTTGGGAGATGCAGGGGACGACTTGGTTCGTGGTAACGGAGGCAATGATGTGATTGCCGGGGGTACTGGCAACGATACCCTCAGAGGGAATGACGGCGACGATTCCGTGTTCGGAAATAGTGATGATGACTATCTCTACGGGGATTTTGGGAACGATTCTCTCAACGGCGGTAGCGGGCGAGATCAACTGTTTGGCCTTGATGGCAACGACTATTTGGCCGGCAGTGACGGTGACGATACTTTGTATGGCAATGCTGGCAGAGATTCGCTCTTGGGAGAATCCGGCAACGACCAACTATTCGGCGGCAAGGCTGACGATACACTTTCTGGTGGCAGCGGTTTGGATACCATTCGCGGCGATCAAGGTGACGACTGCCTCATGGGAGATGAAGGTAATGATTTCCTATTTGGTGGCAAAGGTAATGATGTTCTCGACGGCGGTTTTGGCGATGATTCTTTGGCCGGAGGTCTGGGCGACGATACAATTTTGGGTAGTTTTGGCAATGACAATTTATTTGGGGCAGAGGGTAATGATTCTCTGGTTGGAGGTGAGGGTTCCGATACTCTAACTGGCGGTAGCGGCAGTGATATTTTTGGATTGGGAGCCGGCCCGGGAAGTTTGGTTTTAATTACTGATTACAATGAGGCTGAGGATTTCTTTGGGCTGCCGAGCAGTTTATCTTTCAGTCAATTGCAAGTTCGCCAAGGTAATGGTGCCAATCTCAGAGATACGGTAATTACGATCGACGGGAAGCTGTTAGCAATTTTGGTCAACACTCCGTCGGCGCTGATCGATGCCACTGATTTTATCAGTGTGAGTGGGACGTTTTCCCCCAGGCCGACGACTACGACGACTACGACTACGACTACTACGACTACTACGGGAACGGAAACGACTCCAACGCCGACGATTACGACTCCAACTCCGACGATTACGACTCCAACTCCGACGATTACGACTCCAACTCCGACGACTACGACTCCAACTCCGACGACTACGACTCCAACTCCGACGACTACGACTCCAACGCCGACGACTACGACTCCAACTCCACTCCAACTCCGACGACTACGACTCCAACTCCGACGACTACGACTCCAACTCCGACGACTACGACTCCAACTCCGACGACTACGACTCCAACTCCGACGGTTTCGAGGATTCCGACTGCGCCGACTGTTACCGTACCTGATTCAATGGTGTCTATTAAGTCGATCGCCCCGACGCCTACTCCAGGACTTTTGCCGATGCCCGGCCAGATGCCGGTATTTCCTGCGATGCTGCCGAGTCCGATACCCGTACCTCCTACACCTTTCGGGTTCTAGGTGCAACAGCGCCCTTCTGTGATGAGTTTTGAGTTAATGTCAACGTCACAAACTCAAAACTCATCACTATTTAAGGTCTTCCTCAGTCCCGGCCGAGTCATTTTCAGACTTGGCCGGATCATCTTCTAGTGGAGATAATTGTTGGGCGTACCCCAAGATCGATCGAAGTTTCATACGCTGGATGTAAGGCCAGCCGCCATTGGCTTCAATATTCCTGAGCAGTTTGTAAACTGCTTGGCGGTTGTCGGGAAAAGATGCTTGGAACAAACCGTCCCGAATTTCCTGGTGCGAAGCTTCCAGGGCCCGCAGCAGGGTCAAAAGCAGCACACTGTCTCCCTGACAACTTTCGGCTAAAGTCCGAATCGCCTCTGTCAGCGATTGCAGTTGAGACTGCAACTTTTCTGACTCTAAATTTTTGCCGTTGTCCATACCGCTGCTTCCTTTGAAATCTACAAGGCGTTTGTCCCCAGCCTTTTGGTGAGCCGACTAATCGAGCTAGTGGCGATCGCCATTCGGGGCCAATAAGCAACGTAACTTAAGTGGGTTGACGATCGCAAGATTTATTTCCAATCCAAGTCAGGAAAAGAGCACAACCCGTCGTACCATGTGTATTGGGCTGCGATCCGAACATGATTGAGAAATCATAAGTTCTTGCTTATTTTCACCGCACTAGCTCGATTTTTTGAGTGAAAGCCAGTGTCGGTGAAGCAAGCGATCTGGATCTAAATGCTGCTATGGCGCTGGCCTAGCCTGCCGGCGGGCAATTATATTTTGCTCGAACTAGGGCTTTTTCTTAATATAATCCGATGTTGGATATTGAGGTTGGAAATGAAATATCGTGCTTTAATTGTTGCACTTTTAGCATTTTGCATGAGTGCGCTGGTTGCTTGTTCTTCTGCTCCTACTGATACGACGGTGGCGACTACCGAGTTGCTCACCTACGACGAGATTAGAGGTACAGGATTGGCCAATAACTGCCCTAGCTTGGCAGAAACTTCTCGGGGATCGATCCCCATTGAAGCGGGTGGCACCTATAAACTGGCTGGTATGTGTTTGCAGCCCACAACTTACTTTGTGAAGGAAGAAGCAGCCAACAAACGCCAAGAGGCAGAATTTGTGCCTGGTAAATTGTTGACACGGTTCACGTCGAGCATTGACCAAGTTCAAGGTACGCTCAAGGTTGGTAATGACGGTACTCTGACTTTTACAGAAGAGGACGGCTTGGACTTTCAAGCAATTACAGTTCAGTTACCGGGTGGAGAGCAAGTACCTTTCTTGTTCACCATTAAAGAGTTAGTGGCTACTTCCGATCCGGGAGTCGTTGCGCTCAATACTTCTACCGATTTTCAAGGGGAATTTAACGTTCCTTCTTACCGCAGCGCAGGCTTTTTAGATCCTAAAGGTCGCGGTGTATCGACGGGCTACGACAATGCTGTCGCGTTGCCGGCTACTGACAATTCCAAGCTGAAACGCTCTAATGTTAAGTTAGCTGACACCCGTACCAAGGCTGGCAAAATTTCTCTCCAAATTGCTAAGGTCAACAGCGCTACTGGCGAAATTGGGGGGATTTTTGAAAGCGTGCAGCCTTCTGATACTGATTTGGGAGCTAGACCTGCTCTGGACGTGAAAATTCGTGGTTTGTTTTACGCTCGGATTGAGCCTTCTGTTTCGTAAAATTGTCTTTCTGGATCGATCCTCTGCGAGGGCTTCGCCAACGAACTTGAGCAGTTTTTTGTCCTAAAGCTACTGCTCGCCTTTCATTAGTCAACAGTCTTTAGAAAGATAACTGAAGACTGTTGACTAATGACTAAATCTATGCTTAAAGTGTTATTGAGTTGCCAGTTATTAAATTAGGATTTTTGATTAATTGAAGTATTGCGTTTAAACAAATTTGCCACTACAATATGGTGTGAAAAATAAACATCATTCAATTGACAGTTGACAGTTGACAGTTGACAGTTGACAGTTGACAGTTTAAGAGCGACCTCTACCTAGAAGTAAGAGGATTGGAGTAATGAATAGTCTGATTTTAATTTCTCCCGATTAGGCGGGCGGGCTTTCAACCAATTCTTTCTGGTAAAATACGGATTTTGCTGAACACTTCTGGGATGACCCCGACCAAAAACGGAAGCCCTGACGATCGCTTAAAGTCGATCGCCAAATTTTAGACCCAAATAGAAGCTCCTAAATTAATCTGTGGAGTAAATTTAAAATCTAAAATTTAAAATTGACTAATTCCCTCAAATCCATGCACAGTCCCAAATTTTGACTGGTGTGTCTGCTGTCACAGATATATAAGTGCTAGGATTACACCACAGCAAGATTAATTTTTTTAGACTAGATTAAAAACTAGGTCTAAAGCAACATCAGTCCCCTGCTCTACCAACCTTTATGCAACCATGTCTACCACAATCCCCAACGAGCTAAAAAGCGAAAATTTGCAATTGTTGCGCGAGTACCAACATTCTGGCTCGAATGAAGTCCGCAATCAGTTAGTTCAACTGAATATTGGACTGGTGCGAAAAGAAGTTTACCACTGGATCAATCAGTGCGGTGAAAGCTACGATGATTTGCAGCAAGTTGGGTGTATTGGGTTGATTAGGGCGATCGAGCGATTTGATATCTCGAAGGGACACGCTTTTAGTTCCTTTGCAATTCCCTACATTCGCGGCGAAATTCAACACTACTTGCGGGACAAAAGCCCTTCTGTGCGAGTTCCCCGCCACTGGTTGGCCCTGGAACGCAAGTCTGTCGCAGCGATCAAGGATTTGCAGGTACAGTTCAACCGCAAACCTACGGATGCTGAAGTAGCAGCAGTGCTTGAGGTTTCTGTGGCAGAATGGCAAGAAATTAAGTTAGCGCATCTCAACCGATCGCCTTTAAGTTTAGACGCACCAGTGCAAGATGAAGATGAGGGCGCGACTTGTCTGGGAGAATTGGTACCCGATAGCAAATATCGGAGTTTTCAGTTGGCGCAAGAGGATCAAATTCGCGTACAGCAAGCTTTGGCGATGTTGGAACAACGGACTCGGGAGATATTGGAGTTTGTTTTTCTGTACGATTTGACGCAGAAGGAAACGGCCGAACGCTTGGGTATCAGCGCGGTGACTGTTTCTCGGCGAGTCAAGAAGGGACTGGATTTGCTAAAGGAAATTATGACCAAACAGCTTTAGACAGTTGACAGTTGACAGTTGACAGTTGACAGTTGAGAGGAAAGCAGTTACTACTAATGACTACTGACTAATGATAAGGTTCGCGAGCGGGGACGCTCGCACTAATGACTGCTGACAACCGCCAACAGCCAACTGACTACTGCCAACTAACAAATGACAACTGACTAATTTTTAGATGCTTCGGACAAATTTATCGAGCCTTTCTACAGCTTTTTTAATTGTGCCTAAATCGGTGGCATAAGACAAGCGAATGTGGTCGTCTGCACCAAACGCAATCCCTGGAATAACTGCTACTTGATGCTGTTCTAAGAAAGCATCACAAAATTGCAGAGAAGTCATTCCAGTTTTGCTGATATTGACAAACATATAGAAAGCGCCGTCTGGTTTGATGCAGCTAATTCCAGGGATCGCCTCAAGCAATTCAAATATTACTTCACGCCGATCGGCAAAAGCGAGACGCATTTTTTCCACAGACTCTTGGCTGCTTTCCAAAGCTGCGATCGCGCCGTACTGTGCAAAAGTACACACGTTTGAGGTACTGTGTCCTTGAATGGTGCTGGTGGCTTTAATTAATTCGATCGGCCCGGCCAAATAGCCAATCCGCCAGCCTGTCATTGAGTAACCTTTTGCAAAACCGCTGCTAATGATGGTGCGATCGAATATTTCTTTACCCAGGGAACCGATGCTGACGTGTTTGGCGCCGTCATATATAATTTTTTCGTAAATCTCGTCAGAAACGACTAAAATATCTCGATCGACTATCACCTGGGCCAGCGCTTTAATTTCCGCTGGAGTGTACACCATTCCCGTCGGGTTAGAAGGCGTATTCAGCACGAATAACTTGGTTTTGGGAGTAATCGCTGCACTCAGTTGTTCCGGTGTAATTTTATATCCTGTAGAAGCATCTGTCCGTACAATTACGGGCTTACCGCTGGCGAGTTTGACCATTTCTGGATAGCTGAGCCAGTAGGGAGCCGGAATAATTACTTCATCTCCAGGCTCGATCAGAGCCATCATCAGATTGTAGAGGGAGTGCTTGCCGCCGTTGGTGACAATGATATTTTCCGGTTGATAGTGGAGATTGTTGTCGTTGCGGAGTTTGCGGGCGATCGCAGCTTTCAACTGCGCTTCCCCAGCCACCGGGCCGTACTTAGTCTTCCCCGCATCCAAAGCTTGCTTTGCCGCCGCTTTAATGTGTTCGGGGGTATCAAAGTCGGGTTCTCCGGTGCTCAAACTACATACATCAATCCCTTCGGCCCTCATAGCTTTTGCCTTAGCTGCGATCGCCAAGGTTATGGAAGGAGGAACCTCACCCACTCGTGCTGCCAACTTGATCATTGGATTTTAGATATTATATTTTTGACTTTAGATCATAGGTTGACAAATCTTGATATTCAACCCTGTCGTTAGGAAATTATGACATTTGTTTACATATAGTGAATCTAAAATCTAAAATCTAAAATTTAAAATCGATTGACGTTATGATTGTAGCATTTTTGATGCCTCGTTACCCTCAACGCCGATCTGCAAGCTTATGGATCTCAAATCTCTGATTCGCGACATTCCTGATTTCCCCAAGCCGGGAATTATGTTTCGAGACATTACAACTTTGCTCTGCAACCCGCAAGGACTGAGCTACACTATTGACAGTTTAGCTGAAAAATGCTCTGAAATGTCTGCTGACTATGTGGTGGGCATGGAATCGCGGGGCTTTATCTTTGGCACGCCTTTGGCTTATAAAATGGGAGTGGGCTTTATTCCTGTCCGCAAACCGGGAAAACTGCCTGGAGAAGTTCTTTTTGCTGAGTACGAGTTGGAGTACGGTGTCGATCGACTGGAGATGCACCGAGATGCCATGAAACCCGGCAGCCGGGTGCTGGTTGTGGACGATTTAATCGCCACTGGCGGAACAGCAGCCGCGACGGCTAATTTGTTGCAGCAAGCGGGCTGCGAGCTTGTCGGTTTTGCTTTTGTGATTGAATTGCTGGCTTTGGGCGGGAGGCAGAAATTGCCGGATGTGCCGATCGTCTCGCTAGTCGAATATTAGTCAGTAGTCAGTTGACAGTTGACAGTTGACAGTTGTCAGTTGTCAGTTGTCAATTGTCAATTGTCCGATCAATTGACCGTAATAAAAGAGGTTTGTAGTGAGGACTTTAGTCCGCATTCTTAAACCCGCAAGCCACGACTTCTGTCATTACTGCAAACATATAGGGATCGTATGAGCTGCGATCGATGCTTCACAAACAATTAATCAATCAAAAATCCCAAATTCTCAATCTAAAATCTAAAATCTAAAATCTAAAATCTAAAATGGTATGACTTCTATTAAATCTAATCGAAACTGGCGAATGTTGAATTCTTTATTTGGCAGCGAGACATTTACTTATGTTGTCAAACGACTGTTGCAGGCACTTTTAACCCTATTCTTAGCATCGGCTCTGTGTTTTGCAATTATTGAGCTCGCACCAGGAAATTACTTAGATACTTTGAGTCAAAATCCGAAGATTTCGCCGGAAACACTCAAGCAACTCGAACAGCAATTCGGCTTGGATAAACCAGCGATTGTGCAGTATGGGCTGTGGCTGAAACAAATTCTGACACAGGGGAATTTTGGCACCAGTTTTGTATATCAGCGATCCGTAGCGTCGCTGCTGTGGGAAAGAGTACCGGCGACGTTGTTGATGGCGATCGCATCTTTGATTGTAACTTGGGCGATCGCACTGCCTTTGGGAATTGTCGCGGCCGTTAATCAGAATAAAACTGTCGATCGGGTTTTGCAAGTAGTCAGCTACACGGGCCAGGGTTTTCCCAGCTTTATCACAGCTTTGCTGCTGCTATTTTTTGCTCAAAATACTTCGCCCCTTTTCCCAGTCGGAGGAATGACAAGCATCGATCATGCAGACTTACCGTGGTGGGGTCAAATCCTCGATTATTGCTGGCACTTAATTTTGCCAACAGTCGCCCTCAGCGTCACAGGTTTTGCTGGCTTACAAAGATTGATGCGCGGACAATTGTTAGACGTGCTGCGTCAAGATTATATCCGAACTGCACGGGCTAAAGGTTTGCCGGACAATCGAGTAATTTACATTCACGCTCTGCGGAATGCGATTAATCCGTTGGTGACGTTATTAGGTTTTGAGTTTGCTAGTTTGTTGAGCGGTGCGTTTATTGCGGAATTTTTCTTTAATTGGCCTGGTTTGGGTAAGCTGACTTTGGAAGCGGTGAACAATCAAGACTTGTATTTGGTAATGGCGAGTTTGATGATGGGCGCTACGATGTTGATTGTTGGTAATTTGTTTGCGGATTTGTTGCTGAAGGCGATCGATCCGAGGATTAAATTGGAAGATTTGAAGTGATAGAATCATATTTGACTATAAATTTGATTCTCGTTAAATTCTGTTGTGACACAATCATTTTCAAATAATGTTCCTAGCCCTCGCTTTTCCAATCAGTCCCCCGCGACGCTAAATGATGAACTTCGATCGGCAGATGAGTTAGGCATCAGGCCCATTAAAGTGGGGGAAGCAGGATTTGACGATATAATTAATGAAGGGACTGTCAAATGGGCAGTGACAACAAACCCAGAACTCCTTGTAATTCCGAAATTTTTAGATGTTAACAATGAAATTTACCATACGGTTATAACTCGCGGTCAGCCTGTTTTGGCTGCGGGAGAAGCCGAGATAGTCGGCAGCAACGGTTTATATATTTTGCTAACAATCAGCAATCACAGCGGGCATTTTAGACCCAATTCAGAGAGCTTAGAAGTAGGAATTACAGCCTTTAGGCAGCAAGGAGTTGATACAAGTAATGCTGATATCGAATATGTGGAGTAGATAAATTATGACTCAATCTCCTACGACAATATCCCTCGATCGCATTCTCGAACAAAATGCCGAATCTGTACTGATTTGGGTGAAAAACATATTTTCAGGTCAAACCACCCAACCACAAGGGTTTAACTGGCTATTATTAGCCGATGTTTCCTCCGCTAAGGCTCGAAAAGGTGAAAATGGTTCTGGTTTGTGCGATCGCAAATGGGCAGAAGTCGCGATCGCAATTTACGATCTTCTAGCCGATGATGCCGATCGCAAAAAACCAGGTAGTGGCGAGTCTTTTACGATTTCCTCAATGATGTTGCGGGCTGCGGCGATCGAAAAACAGGAAGTAATTTCCGATGATTCTGTTCTCGATGTTAACTTAATTTTAGAATGGTTTTGGGATAACATCAAAGAGTCGCAGGAAGATGTCGAAAAAAAGGTTGCTAATTGGAAAACGCTACCTATTGCAGAAATTCGCGAGTTAAGAAAACTTAAAAATCGATTGAAAGTTATTGCAGCACTTTCTGAGAGTGATAAATATGTTTTAGATGAAAAACTCAACACTTGGCTTTTCCTGCGCGATAAATTACCATAAAAGTGCGATCGCACCATCACCGAACAACTTCTCATTGCACCAGCCATAATACGAACAGTTAATGGTATTCCATGCCCCATTCCCGATGCCCCATTCCCCATATCGGAGTTTTTTATGTCAGAAAAACAACCAAACGAGCCAATTAGTTTTAGTCGCTTTGCCGACTGGTGCAGGCATATTGACAGTCTTTCAGAAGGAGCAAAGCACACAGTTGAAGTGTTGTTAGAAAAGGCTGGCACTGATGACGCTGAAGCAGCGGAGCAGATACTTTCAAGCATGACAACACTGAATCTCAGCAGCAATAGAATTACCGACATCAGCTTCCTCGGCTCGCTCACCAATCTGACAACACTGTATCTCGGCGACAATCAAATTACCGACATCAGCTTCCTCGGCTCGCTCACCAATCTGACAACACTGTATCTCGACAACAATCAAATTACCGACATCAGCTTCCTCGGCTCGCTCACCAATCTGACAACACTCGATCTCGACAGCAATCAAATTACCGACATCAGCTTCCTCGGCTCGCTCACCAATCTGACAGCACTCGATCTCAAGGGCAATAAAATTCGCGACATCAGCTTCCTCGGCTCGCTCACCAATCTGACAACACTCGATCTCGGCGACAATAAAATTAGCGACATCAGCTTCCTCGGCTCGCTCACCAATCTGACAACACTCGATCTCGACAGCAATCGAATTACCGACATCAGCTTACTCGGCTCGCTTACCAATCTGACAGCACTGAATCTTGAAAACAATCAAATTACCGACATCAGCGCCTTGCGATCGCTCACCAATCAGACAACACTTAATCTGGACAACAATGAAATTACCGTTCTGTGCGTGCTAGGCGAACTCGCACAGAAACGTCTTACTCTCTCAACTACGCCAATTGATGCTCAAAAAGCCACAGCAGCCATCAAAGTTGCTTATGCCGCTATTGGTCTAGAAGAACCCGAAGTTATTATTTGCAGCAGTCTCCGCGACGTTTGTCCCCAAATCTTCAACAGGCTCAAACCCGACCATTCACAAAAATGCTCAGACGAATACAGCAATAGATTGGGGAAAAATCTAGACCTGAAATGGATACCCGCTGTGGGAGAATTTGCAAGTTCGGATCTATGGGAGTATGAGCTCGATCACATGGTAATCGAGCCCGAAGCCGACAGCACACTGAGTTCGGTAATGTACAAATTGGTTGACAGCTATGTGCGATCGAAACAAACGATATGGAATGTTTTTTCCAATAATTTGTTCGGTTTTAATTGCCCTGAAACCCCCACGACTTTGTTTAAAGAAATCTATTTGACTGAATTGTATATATCTTCAGGCGTCAATATTTCCCAAAAGGCACAAGAAATACTTCGCTGCCAAAAGCTGCTTTTCGAGCATTGCGGTTTTATATTTCCCTTTGAAAAGATTTGCGCGGTGTGCGATCGCCCCCGCCACCTGCGCTTTGACAGTGAAAACCGCTTGCACGCTGAAGCAGAACCTGCGATCGAGTTTGCGGATGGATGGAATTTTTACTATTATCACGGTGTCAGATTGCCGGAACAATACGGTCAAGTGCATCCCAATTTGTGGAAAGCAGAATGGCTTTTATCTGAAGACAATGCCGAAGTTCGGCGAGTGTTAATTGAAGCAATTGGTTACGATCGCATTTGTCAAGAGTTGGCAGCAGAACAAATAGATACTTGGCAAGAATATGCACTATTAAAAATAGATAATGCGGATGTCGAGCCGATTTATTTGTTAAAAATGACTTGTCCGAGCACGGAATTCATTCATGCTTTGAGAGTACCGCCAAATGTGACATCTGCTAGGGAGGCAATTCGCTGGGTAAATGGGGGTATCGATCCAGAGGAATTTTCCGTGCAGACTTAATCTATAACAAGTCTAAATCATTCATGCAGATTTGTAGGGGTAGTGCCCCGTGCCTACCCCAACTGGACAACTGGGGGATTGCCCCTGCCTTTTATTATGCCAAATCCCCATATATAATCCACTTTATACCGATCGATAGTTGTCGCTGCTACACAAATAAAATTCACCTTCAGAGGCTTTAAGATTAAAATTGAAAAATAATTTCTGACTGTACAGATCCAAAATTAGAGATTCAGCGTATATCACTAATGAACGCAGTACAAGATTTCATAAGTTCACAGCGCTAAAAACTTAAGCTTGGCAGCTTACAGTTGCGTTGTACTTGTCATGACTATACTGCAAACTATCAAATAACGCGCTTTTATAGCCTAAAAAAATTCGGTAATATTAGCGCGTACTGCGAATTAGCGATTTTTTGTACTGAAAATCCCGCTGCTTTTAGGCACTGGGAATGTCAAATTTAGATGTGCAATATATCATGGCAGACATTAGAGGTACTATACAAGCAGACTCGCTCCCAGGCACTGCTGAAGATGATGTTATTTTTGGTTTTACGGGCAATGACGTAATTGCTGGCAATTCTGGAAATGATAGCATTTTTGGTGGAAAAGATGGCGATTCGATTGATGGGAGTTCTGGAAGAGATTCTCTGTTTGGAGATTTAGGCAGCGACAGTGTTAACGGCGGTGAAGATAACGATTTTGTATTTGGTGGCAAGAATAATGATTTGATTTTTGGCAACTCTGGCAATGATGTTTTGTCGGGAGATAGAGATACTGATATCCTGATCGGCGGAGATGGTGGTGATGTATTTGTTTTGAGTCGCTATGCTGCTGCCGATCCTTTCCTTACCAGCGGTGGTGTTAATTTAGGAAATGCTGATGCGATCGCCGATTTTGCAAACGGTACAGATTTAATCGGTTTGGCGGGCGGACTCTCTTTTGGCGACTTGAATATTCTGGAAGCCGGAAATGATACTGTGATTCAAGACCGGGTAACAGGAGAATTTCTCGCTACTCTCAGAGGTGTGAATCGAAGTGCGATCGACCAAACAGATTTCACTACTAATATTAGCAGCATTCTTCCCAATCCCCCGCCTCCAGCGCTGACAACGGCTTATGCTTTAACTCCCGATAATCGGATTGTCGGTTTTAGCCTTGCTAATCCGGGAAGTGTCATCTCAGATTTGCCTGTGACTGGATTGCAAGCGGGAGAAAGTTTGCTGGGAATTGATTACCGGCCCGCTAATGGCGTGCTTTACGGTGTGGGTTCTAGCAATCGCTTGTATACTGTCAATCCGAAAACGGGGGAAGCAAATTCAGTCGGTAGCGGGCAGTTTGCGGTTCCCCTAACTCAAGGCGCTGTGGGTTTTGATTTCAATCCGACAGTCGATCGCATTCGGTTTGTCAATCAAGCGGGTCAAAACGGTCGCCTCAATCCAGATACCGGGGCAATAGTAGATTCTGACACATTAACTGGGGGAATTCAACTCGATCGCAATTTAGTGTATGCCACGGGCGATCGCAATTTTGGCACAACTCCGGGGGCGGCTGCGGCTGCCTATGTGAATAACTTTGCGGGTGCAACTTCAACGACGCTATTCGTAATTGACAGCAATTCAGATGTTTTGGTGAGACAAGATCCGCCGAATAATGGAGTGTTAAATACGATCGGATCTTTGGGAGTTGATGCAACTAGCATTCTCGGCTTTGATATCAGAAGTATTGGCGGCCGCGATGTCGCAGTGGCCGCGCTAGAAGTCGGGGGAATTTCGGGCTTGTACAACATTAATTTAAGTACCGGTCAAGCTTCTTTTACTGGTAGAATTGCCGACGGAAGACAGATTAACGGTTTGGCATTGCCTTTGCCTACAGCTTACGCCTTAACTGTCAGAAATGGCGCCGAAAGAATCGTCGGTTTTAACGAAGCGGCACCGCGGACTTTACTCAGCGACACAGCAGTAACGGGATTGCAGCCGGGAGAAAGTTTGCTGGGAATTGATTTTCGTCCTGCTAACGGTTTGCTTTACGGTTTAGGTAGTAGCAATCGATTGTACGCGATCGATCCGGTGACTGGGGCTGCAAGTCAACTCGGTAGCGGACAATTCGCCGTACCGCTGACTCCGGGGGCTGCCGGTTTAGATTTCAATCCCACAGTCGATCGAATTCGGTTTGTCAATCAAGCGGGAGAAAACGGTCGGATTAACCCAGATACGGGGGCAATTGTCGATTTTGACACGTTAACCGGAGGAATTCAACTCGATCGCAATTTGACTTATGCGACGGGCGATCGTAATTTTAACAATCCTCCCGTAGGCGCCGGGGCTGCCTATGTGAATAACTTTGCCGGGGCGACTTCGACAACTCTGTTTGTAATTGACAGCAATTTGGATGTTTTGGTGAGACAAGATCCGCCGAATAATGGAGTATTAAATACGATCGGATCTTTAGGGATTGATGCTTCTAGCGTTCTCGGCTTTGATCTCAGGAGTGTCGGCGGTAACGAGACAGCTTTGGCTGCGATCGATGTTGGCGGAGTTTCGAGTTTGTACAATATTAATCTGACAACCGGTCAAGCTTCCATTGTCGGTCAAATTGGCGACGGGCGATCGATTAAAGGTTTGGCACTGACCTTAATTTAAATGCTAGATTAAAAGCGATTTTAGATTGACTTTAGGGCAATCTAAAATCGACTTGTATTGCATTTATTCGCTCTCATATCTGGAAAACATCTGCGTCGATCTACCTAGAATCTCCGGTTTCGCGATCGTTCAAAGATTTATGCAATGCAAGTCTAATCGTTTGGGCAATTCCCAATTCCCAATTCCCAATTCCCAATTTGATGTAACATATTATTTTGACAATAAAGATAAAATGTTATCTCAAGTTTTTTACTTACTGCGTTCTCGTGCTGACGGCAAATATATCAGCGCTTGTCCCAACCCTGATTCGGCGGTGAGTTACCTGCTGATGTTTCGCGAAGACTATGATGCTTTGAGCTATCTCAACGCTCACGCTGCTGATGTTGCCGATCGATTTGGGGTAGAATCGATTTCCGGTTCTCAGGTGAAAACGCTGCTTCAGCGTTGGGGATTCAACGGTGTGGGGGTTGTTCAAGACCCGCTGTTACCGAATATTGAGTTTTTATTGACAAAGAATTGACAATTGACAAGATTTGCGCTTCACCCGTTTTCTAGCAGAAATCGGGTTTTTTGCTGAAGTTTTGAGGCGATCGCCCGATCGACCTTCCCGAGTCCGAAGCCCCATATTTAGTGCAAATTGTCAAATTTGTCAAGGTTTTACCCTAAATCTGAATCCTGTTGTATATTCATAGTCTGTTGATATATTCCGACACGTCAGTACACAACCTATGGTTCGAGAATTAGAGCGATCGAGTGCCCGCGAGAAACGTCACCTGTCCGATTTCCCCGAAACAGCACCCGCAGCCAATCCAGTATTTTTCAGGACGTACAGCCGTCGTACCGACACGGGAAGGGAGACTTGGGCCGATGTGTGCGATCGAACCGTCAAGGGCTTGGCATCGCTCGGAAACCTCACCTCCGAAGAAACACAGCTCCTACACCGGATGCAAAACGAGCTCAAAACCCTCGCTTCCGGCCGCTGGCTGTGGGTGGGCGGTAGCAACTGGATTGAGCAACCAGAGAATTTTTCCGGCGCATATAATTGCTCCTCAACAAATATTATCGACTGGCGGGCCTTTGGCTTGTTGATGGATTTGGCAATGATGGGCTGCGGCACCGGTGCAGTTTTGGAACCCAAATACATCAACCAATTGCCACCGATTAGCAACCGCTTAACCGTGACAATGCAAGGTGAAATCGGCTCTACACCCGCTGAATTGCGCCGTCAAGAAACCGAAGTAAAAATAGCTGAAAAAACCGCAACTATTTATGTCGGAGATTCCCGTCAAGGTTGGGTGAAATCCTATCAAGCTTTGTTGGAATTGTCCACAGATGAAAGATTTGCCGGAGAAGTTCAAGTTTACATCGATTTGAGCGATGTCCGCCCCGTGGGAGAGCCTTTAAAAGGTTTTGGTGGAGTCGCAAATCCAGTCAAATTGCCTGACCTTTATCAACGTTGCTCAGCAATTTTGAATAAAGCTTTCGGACGGCAGTTGAATTCAGTTGAATGCTGCGTATTGATAGATGAAGCTGCGGTCACAATTGTGGCTGGTAATATTCGGAGATCCGCCGGAATTCGTCAGTTTACTTTTGATGACGAACTGGGAGCAAATGCTAAAAACAACTTGTGGCAACAAGACGATCAAGGCAACTGGAAAATAGATCCAGAACGCGATGCTTTGAGAATGGCCAACCATACCCGTGTTTTCCATGCCAAACCGACATTAGAAGAATGTATTGATGCTGTTCGCAAACAGTATTATTCTGGTGAAGGTGCAATTCAATGGGCTGGTGAAGCTGTAGCTAGAGCTAACGTTGATTTACTTTCAACACCTAGTCTTAAAATTGAGTTCTTGAAAGCTTACGACGAAGGAAAAGCTAAACAGTGGTTGCAGGAACGCTATCCTGACATGACTGCGGAAGAATTAGAGCATCGGTCAGTCCGTTTGGGCTTAAACCCGTGTGGTAAGTAATTTTGCCTCACGTTAAAAACCTCGCAAAATCGGAGAAGACTGAGATGTTAATTCCGAGGTAAGTAAGGGAATTAAAAGTCCTTTACCACCGTAGAGCGTACCAGGTGAACCTTCTTAATTGAAGAACATAATCCTGGCAAGAGTGCGGGGCATTTACAACTAAAGTAAATGAAAAAGTACGCCGAGCTACAGATAAAATGGAATCTGTAGAACTAGAGGATAAAAAGCCTTTAGGATAACAAAACTGGAAATTATTGGCTCTAACTTCCACTGTGTCAGTGGCGACACTTTGCTAATTACTAAAGACGGACTACATCAAATAAAGGATGTTGTTGGAAGTGAAATCGAAATTTGGAATGGTCAAAGATGGAGCTCCGTCACACCATTTCAGACAGCGAGTAATACCAAGGTTGGACGACGCAAACTTTACCGTGTAAAGTTTGCTGATGGTACTTATCTGGATGCCACAGAATATCATCGTTTCTTTGTCAAGGATCGCTTTGGTAAAGTTTACCAAGAAGTTCAAACCAAAGACTTGATGGATACAAGTCGATATAGCATTCATACTGAACCTTTTACAATTCAGTACGAAGATGGCATGAATATCGATTCAGGTTATGCTTACACTTTGGGTGTGGCTGTAGGAGATGGAACTACAGACCAAAATGACAATGCAAAAGTTCGACTTTACGAAGGCAAAATGGCATTGTCAGTAGCAGGAAATAAGTCGCCTGAAAGAAACTATGACTATTTACCTGTTTTCACAGATGTAACTAACTTGAGCTTTTCTGGAGAATTTCTGAAAAGTTTGAAAGTTAACCCGGAAGCACTAAATGTAATTGCGAGTTGGAATCGGCAAGCAATTTTACATTTTATTGCTGGATTAGCCGATACGGACGGATCGAATACCAATAGTAATGGTATCAGAATTTATCTTTCCGATCGCGATCGGGCTTTCAGAGTTCAGTTACTTTTGACCAAGTGTGGCATTAGCTCATCGCTAAATCTTTGTGCTCATCAAGGATCAGTCACTAATTACGGTGTCCGAAGCCGGGATTTGTACTACTTGCAAATTACTGACTGTGGTGAAATTCCTTGTCAGCGGTTAGATGTGAGCAAAGGGACGAAGGCTAAAGGTAAAGGTAAATGGCAAGTTGTCAGAAGTGTCGAAGAATTACCAGGATTGCATGATACTTACTGTTTCAATGAACCAGAGTTTCATAAGGGAGTTTTCGGCAATACCCTAACTGGAAACTGTAATCTTTCTGAGGTTCACCTCAATCAAATCGACCCTTACAACTTCAAAGAACAAGAAGAAGCTTTCACCGCCGCAGGTTTATCTGTCGCGGTACTTCTCAATCACAAATTTAGCGAACCTCGCTATCAATATAGCCGCGAATTAGACCCGATTGTCGGCGTATCTTTCACGGGATTATTCGATTTCTTCGTTCATGCTTTTGGCGTTGAGTGGCTGCGCTGGTGGGTGGAAGGTCGCCCGCAAACTGCACAGGGAATTGCGTTTAAACAGCGGGAAGAAGAGTATTTGACTGGTTGGCGGGAAATTGTCGATCGCGTAGTATGGGATTATTGCGATCGGCATTCATTGAAACGCCCCAATCGCTGCACAACCGTCCAACCATCGGGTACAAAATCTCTACTGACAGGTGCTTCTCCCGGCTGGCATCCCCCCAAATCCCAGCGTTTCATTCGCCGAATCACTTTCGGCAAAAACGACCCTGTAGCCCTCGCCTGCATCGACTACGGATACAACGTAATTCCGTCCCAATCTGACAAAGATGAAAACGGTAATTTGCTGAACAATCCCTTTGACGAACGCTGTACAGAATGGCTAGTAGAAATACCCGTGGCTGTCAGTTGGGCGGATTTACCCGGTGCTGATGAAATTGAGATCAACAAATTCTCAGCGGCGGCACAAATGGACTTTTATATGCAAGTGCAAAAGTTCTACGTGCGGCACAACACCAGCGCGACGATTGAGTTGCGAGAAAATGAAGTTGAAAGTTTGGGTACGCGGATTTATGAAGCTATTCGCGACGACGAAGGCTACATTTCGGCTGCACTTTTGTCTCGCTTTGATGCCCTAGAAACTTTCCCACGTTTGCCTTTTGAACCGATCGCAAAAGCAACTTACGAGACGATGTTGAAAGACGTTTTAGTGCGCCGTCAAATTGATATTTTTCAGGTGGCACTGAGTCGTTATGACTTGGGTGAAATGATGGATTCAGGGCCTGCGGGCTGCGATTCCGATAAGTGTTTGATGCCTGAGACTAAGACTATGTAATCGCCTTTTATTAAATCCCCCAAAAATGGGGGATTTTTTATGTTTAATTTCAGGTTGACAAAATCGTAGGGGCGGGTTCACCAACCATAATTGCCTAAAAGTAACAATCTCGTAAACCCGCCCCCACCCAACGAATAATTGTCAGATCGTGTCCGATAAATCGCGCATAATATATAAGCCGGGGCGGGTTTTTGAAATTGTCGGTTTTTGGCAAATATTGTTGGTGAACCCGCCCCTACAAGATCGTGGTCAATCGATCGGACATGATATCACTAGAAAAGAAAGAACTCATTTACAATTCTGAATTAAACGGAAATGATATAACAGCCCGATCGTACAATTAAAACTAGCCTGTTTTTTAGAATATGAAAATTCGCTGTATTGCCAACAAAGGAGCTGACCTGCCGGAAAATTATCTAAATCCACCGCTAGACATTACCAAAGAAACAGAATTTAAACTGATAGTAGGTAAAGAGTATATTGTCTACGCTATCTCTGAATGGCAAGGGAATTTATCGTACTATATTTGCGATGAGCGCTATACTTATTATCCTCTAGAGAATCCAGCCCCGTTATTTGAGATAGTTGATGCCAGATATTCTCGGTACTGGCAAGTGCAATTAGCAACTAACGGTTTGTTAGAGATTGCTTTTGAACATTGGTTCTCCATACCTAATTTTTACGATCAACTAACTGACGGAGAAACAGAAACTGTTTTGATTTTTGAGAAAATCAAAGAGCTCATGGATGCTGAAGCTGCAATTCCTCAACCGCAACCTTTCTCCGTTGAGGAATTGCTCGCGATGCCGACCTTGCAACCCGACAAACTCGCAAAAGTACCTGGTTGAAATTATGTCTGACAATCAAAATAAACCTAGAGAATACGATGCCGTCAAGGGCGGTCAAAATTCAATTCCGGTCAATGCTGCTGTACTCGGAGGCATCGCCGGCGTTAAACGCCGCTTAGCCTCGTCCGCGATCGAAGTTAGAATCGCCGCACTCTCCGAAGCGCCCAAATATGGGGAAGCAGGCTTAGATTTGATACTTGGAGCATTGCAGGATGAGTCAATGCAGGTGAAATCTGCTGCTTTTTTACTGCTGAAAGATCGGGATGAGGAGAATATAAAACAATGTTTACAAAACCATTTTCCTCTCTTTGGGTTTTATGTTATCACAGTCGATGCGGATGGACAAAAAAACAGTCGTCGTAAGTCATTTGCTCGATTTTTTCCAGAAGATTTAGGTAATGGTATTGTACTGGAAATGGTTTACATTCCCGGTGGCACATTTATGATGGGTTCCCCCAACGACGAAGCAGGACGAGAGGATGACGAAAGCCCGCAGCATCAAGTCACAGTACCAGCTTTTTATGCAGGGAAATACCCCATCACTCAAGCACAGTGGGAAGCCGTCATGGGAAACAACCCATCGTACTTGAAAGGTGAAAAACTTCCTGTTGAATGTGTATCCTGGTATGATGCTGTCGAATTTTGTGAGAAACTGTCGGAAACAACTGGGAAAACATATCGCTTACTGAGTGAAGCGGAATGGGAATACGCCTGTCGTGCGGGTACAACAACCCCATTTCATTTTGGCGAAACGATTACCCCGGAATTAGTCAACTACATAACCGAATCAAACGAACCCACAGATGTGGGGAGTTTTCCCCCCAATGCTTTTGGGTTGTACGATATGCACGGGAATGTTGAGGAATGGTGCAGCGATAAATGGCTTGACAATTATGATGGTGCACCGACTGACGGAAGTTCTTGGGAATCAGGAAACAATTGTCGGATGTTGCGCGGTGGTTCGTGGGCCAACGATCCGAGCAATTGCCGATCGGCTGTTCGTAGCTGCGAACAGCCGATCTATGGCGAGAGATTCAACGGTTTTCGGGTTGCGTGTGTTGCTGCACAACCACCAACACCAAATAAAATCATAGCTGACGAAAAACTAAGTCCAGCAGAGACCTTTCAATTTGAAGTCATCACACTCTACCAATGGGGAAGGATCGTCAAAACAGAACAGCGACAAGCCGAATACTTTAGTGAAAACCTAGGGCGCGGTGTCAGCTTAGAAATGGTAAAGATTCCCGGCGGCACATTTACGATGGGCCCCCCTGACATCTACACAGTTAGTGGCGATCGAATTCCGCAGTATCGAGTCACAGTACCGACATTTTATGCAGGTAAATACGCCATCACCCAAGAACAGTGGGAAGCAGTTATGAGAAACAACCCATCGTGCTTTAAAGGTGAAAAACGTCCTGTAGAAAATGTATCCTGGTATGATGCTGTCAAATTTTGTGAGAAACTGTCGCAAACAACTAGGAAAACATATCGCTTACTGAGTGAAGCCGAATGGGAATACGCCTGTCGTGCGGGTACAACAACCGCATTCCATTTTGGGGAAACCTGTCACTGTATATCTCCAGAAGTAGTCAACTATGACACAAACTACTCCACAGATGTGGGAAGTTTTCCCCCCAATGCTTTTGGGTTGTACGATATGCACGGGAATGTTTGGGAATGGTGCAGCGATAAATGGCATGATAATTATGATGCTGCACGGACTGACGGAAGTTCTTGGGAAACGGGAACAAACAATCATCGGCTGATGCGCGGTGGTTCGTTTTACAGTGATTTTAACTGTCAATCGGCTACTCGTGACCACAGTGCGCCGAACGATGTCTACTGGGCCCGCGGTTTTCGAGTTGCGTGTGTGGCTGCGTAGACTTTCTAGCTTTTTACACTTTTGCCCTTTTGCCCTTGGCGATTAGAAATCGCTTCACCTCAAAGAAAGTCCCAGCAGAGAGGGACTAAGAAAATATAACCATATTCTGCGTTATTTGAAAATATCTTTCCGCTTCTGCAACAGCAAAGTTACGGTCAAATAAACGGCGGCGTGCAATCCTAAAATTCCCCAATTCAAGGCTAAGTTTTGCCAAGTTGGTTCGTAGACGGCGCTTTTCTCGAATAACTGCGGTAGGATTGTTCGATCGGGTAATTCGATCGGCTTTGGCACCATCGCGTTCACGTTAACCAAGCTACCGTAAGCACCCACAGACCAGCGGCTTACCGTCAACCACGAGATATACTGACCGATTTTCTCGATTTTAAACAAACTTCCCAGACTGAACAAGACTCCCGAAAAAATAATTTGCGGCACTAACAGCAAAGGCAAAGCACTGTTGGCCTGACTGCCATTCTTCACAAATGCCGATACCATCAATCCCAAACTCATGCTAGCCAACAGCGTTAAAAATACTGTAATTCCCAAACCCAGCGGCCAAGCGATTATATCCGGTGACGGCTGTTTAAAACCAATTAAAATTACTGCGGTCATTAGCACTGTTTGCAACAAGGCCAATCCTCCCAGCACCAGAAACTTGGAACCGACATAGGGCAGTAAACCTAAATTCACCAATCTTTCTCGCTGGTAAACGGCTGATTCTTTGACAATTTCTTGCAGAGAACTGGACAAACCTACCCAAATAGCTGCCGATGTAAATACAAACAAAATTCGCAAAGCTAAAAAAGCCAGCGCTGGATCGTCTGCTGTTCCGGTAACTAGCGGTTCTATATCTTTGATTCCGGCTAGCAAAATCGGGCAAACAGCAGCAGTTAACAGTCCTAAACCAACGTTAACTGGGTCGCGTAAAGTTAGCTTGAAATAGCGATCGGCGAGGATAAACAGTTGTTTGATTGGGGAAACTTTGGCGGGTTGGGGAAGTTTGACTGGAGGTGCTTGTTTTTGCGGTGCTTTTGGACTTAAGGGCGCGGTTATGTACCGCTGGTAATAGGCGGAATTCCGATAGGTATTCGCCCATTCTTTGATGACCTTTTCGCCGATTTCTAACTCGTTATAAATATTGGCAAAGTCTGCTTGATGAACTCCAAAGAAATTTGCAGCATCTGCGGGCGGGCCGAAGTAGCAAAGGTAGCCGTTGCGGCCGAGAAAAACTAGGCGATCGCACAAATTGACATTTGCCGTAGCGTGCGTCACCAAAACCACCGTCCGACCTTTATCTGCCAAATTCCGCAGCAGTTCCATCATCTTTTTATCCAGCCCCGGATCTAGTCCAGAAGTTGGTTCGTCCAAGAAAAACAACTTCGGATCTGCAAGCAATTCGACGCCGATGCTAACCCGCTTTCTCTGTCCGCCACTAAGGTCTTTTACAAGGGTTTTTCGCTTGTCCAACATCTCAATATCGGTCAGAGTTTTTGTCAAAACTTGCTCGACATCGACATCCGGCGGCAAGCGCAATTTAATTGCGTAAGTTAGGGCTTCTGTAACTGTTAATTCGCCGTGGACTATATCATCCTGAGGCACGTAACCGATTAAAGAACTGTAGCATTCAAAGTTTTTCCGCAATTCGTCGCCGTTGACGTAAACGGCGCCACGATTTGTGGTTTCAATTCCCAGCAAGGTTCGCATTAATGTGGATTTCCCCGCGCCGCTTCCTCCGACTAACGCCACTAACTGTCCGGGTTCAATTACTAGGGAAATATCGTTGACAAAAGGTCGGTTTAAGTTAATTGCTTCTAAGCCGATCGCGTTTCCCGGATCGATAACTGTTAATTCTTCATTTTGATAAATTAGCAGAAAAGGGCCGATGCGAATTTTGGCGCCTTCGGTTAAAACGGCTGTTTTTTGGATGCGTTGGCCGTTAATAAATACGCCGTTAGCGCTGGTGTCTGTGAGAATGTATTCTCCGCGTTTGTTGGCGTCGATCGCACAATGGCTGCGGGAGACGATCGGCGAATTTAACTCTAGCGTAGAAGTGCGATCGCGCCCCAAGACGACCGATCGATTTCGCAGAGACACAGACTCCCGCGAACCCAAAACGGCCAGCGCCGGACTTCCGGGATTGAAATAACTCACCCGCACCGGATTTCTCAAATCCGTACCAATCCGCAACTCGATTCCGTGTCGCAAAACGCAGCCTTGAGTCGGAGTTACAGGAGTTTCAGTCGGAAGCACAAATAACCCGCTACTGCTGGGTTTGAGGCCGTCGCCGTCATAGATGCGATAGTCGTCCCCTTCTTGGCGCAAAATCGCTTGACATCTCGACAGCTTCTCCCAATCTTTGGGAACCAGCAAGTCAGCTTGTTGGGGATTTCGTCCCAGTACGTGTTCAGTCTTGGTCAGTTCCAAGCGTACCACTTCGCCTTGATAGTCGATTTCTAAATAGGGGCTGGCGATTAAGTTTGTTTTCTTATGGGTTTGACCTGTCATATGATTTTAGATTTTAGATTTTAGATTTTAGATTTTAGATTGTGCGAGAATTTAGTACCCAGCATCCAGCGTGCCAGCTTTTTTAGTGCGATCGTCCCCGATCGCACAGGTGATATAAGACTCCCGAGCGTCCCAGCTCGCACTCCAACAAAAAAATGCTTTTTACAAAAATGAGATTCTCTCATTCAGTATTCAAAACATGAGTAATGTTATATCATGTTTAATAATCAATGCTGACAAGCACCGCACTAATTCCAAGCTATCCCCAATTCGGATAGCTTTCAGGAAGCTGCTTTGGCACGAGATACTATTTCTACCAAGCTAATTCCTCCATACCATGAGCTACTGCATTAATCCCAACTGCCGCCATCCAGAAAATCTTGACACTATCAATTTTTGCCAAACTTGCGGATCTGAGTTGCTAATCAACGCACGCTATCGGGTAATTGCTGTTTTGGGACAAGGAGGATTTGGTAAAACTTTTGCAGTCAGAGACAGAGACGGTACTCAGAAAGTGTTGAAAGTTCTGATGAACAACGATACTCTAGGTGTGGAACTTTTTCAGAGAGAAGCTCACGTTTTGCAGCGGCTGAAGCATCCGGGACTCCCGACAGTTGAATCTGAAGGCTATTTTACTTTCAGAGTTAAGGGTACTGATAAATCTTTGCACTGTCTGGTGATGGAGAAAATTGAAGGTAAAAATTTGCAGCAGTGGTTGGAAGCTCATAATTACCAACCTATTTCTTCGGAACTAGCTATTGACTGGTTGACACAACTGACGGAAATATTGAATCTCGTTCACAATCAAAATTATTTTCACCGAGATATTAAGCCGCAAAATGTCATGTGCCGGTCGAACGGAAAATTAGTATTAATTGATTTTGGGGCGGTGCGGGAAGTTACAGAAACTATTCAGAGAGCAACTGGAGAAGTAACTCGCATTTCTTCGATGGGTTACACTCCCGAAGAACAAAAAAAGGGCAAGGCTGAGCCACGTTCTGATTTTTTTGCTTTGGGCCGGAATTTTGTGTATTTGCTGACGGCTCAAGAACCGAGAAATTTGCAGGAAGATCCGCGATCGGGTAAATTGATTTGGCGGAATGTGGCGACTCAAACATCGAAGCCGCTAGCAGATTTGATTGATGATTTGATGGCTTATTTTCCGAAAGACAGGCCAAAAGATACTCAAGTTCTTTTGCAGCGACTTGGTAAACTGAGCGATCGCCCGCCATCGCCATCTCCCGATCGCAGAACTCGTAGATTTGCTTTGGGATGGAAGCCGGCTTTAATGGGACTCGGAGTTGCTGGGGCGATCGCCATTTCCGCCTTCGCAATCCAACATTTCTCTAAAACTCAAGTTGAAAATTTATTAAGTTATCAAAGTTCGACCCATCAGTTTAAAATCAAATACCCTGAAAAGTGGGAAAAACAAGAGTTACAAAATCCAGTAATTAACGATGTGGTTGTATTCATAGCCCCCAAAAAGAACACCGCTGATGCTTATCAAGAACAAATTACTGTCAGCATAGAAGATTTGCCAAAACCGATGTCTCTCGATGAATACAATCAATCGTCTCTCAAGCAAATTAAAACAAATTTTACTGATGTTAAAATTTTAGAAGAAAATCCTAAAACGATTGCTAATCATCGAGGTTATACAGTTGTTTTTGATGATAAAGACGGACAAACCAATACCAAAAAAATGCAAACTTGGACGTTGATGAATAATAAAGCTTACGTGATTACTTACACTGCGGAGAAATCAGAGTATTCGGACTATTTGAAAACGGCTGAAAATATGATGAATTCCTTTGAGATTAACTAATTCAGTTGTTTGTAGTAAGGACTTTAGTCCTGATTCTAGGATCGCGAGTCTAATACCAATTTTCAACGAAATAACAATATTCTTGTTCCCCCCTTTAACAAGGGGGGGCTAGGGGGGGTCTTCGAGTATTGTACAACTTCAGATAAATGGTATAACAATCGCGACCGGAGACGATCGCACTGTTAAAAAAAATACTTTTTGCACTCCTTCATATCAAATCCACTCTTCATCAGAATGATTCATCTCTCTATCCTCTCCCTCTGTGTCCTCTGCGGCCTCTGCGGTTTAATCATTCCGGTAAAACCAGAATTAATATGAAATACTGATTCTTTTACGCTGAACATTTCTCAACATAGCTGTGCAATGCTGGAGATGTAACGATCGCAATTCCGTCATGGCTGACAGAACAGGTCGAATCCGA
>NZ_JAEQCF010000077.1:0-25489 GCF_020738625.1 Microcoleus sp. PH2017_09_SFU_O_A | reverse complement strand
AGTTAAAGAGTTGGCAACCCTTTCGACGGGAGTTGTTTTCCCTAACCCAAAGCATTACAAAACGCATCTCAGTAAGTTGCGTAGACTGTCAAAGGAATTATCGAGAAAGACGAAAGGCTCTAGCAATAGATTTAAGGCGAAACAAAGGTTAGCAAAACATCATGCTAAAGTAGCGAATCTCAGAAAAAATACTCTCCATCAAATTACTACTTACTTAGGCAAAAACCACGCAACGATAGTAGTAGAAGATTTAAATGTTTCTGGGTTACTGTCTAATCACAAGCTAGCTCAAGTCATCGCGGATTGTGGATTCTATGAATTCAAACGTCAACTGGAATACAAAGCTAAAAAGTTTGGCTGTGAAGTAATCATTGCTGATCGCTGGTTTCCTTCGAGTAAAACTTGTTCAAACTGCGGACATATTCAAGATATGCCACGGGCAGAAAGGACTTACAACTGTGGAAATTGCGGTCATTCGATGGACAGGGATTTGAACGCAGCAATTAATTTATCGCGCTTGGCTTTCATCGTGAAAGCTTACCGAGGGATAACCGCTCCCATGCTCCCGATGAACTAAGAAGCAAATGTCTAGACTTGTCTAGGATTTGTATAGCAGCAAGTCTATTATTTAAAATTCAACCACAGGCGAGGTGTTTGGGCCCTTACCTAAGGCTTTGCCCAATTGTTATACCATTTTCACAAAATAATGCAACTCTAGGGAAGCTCCAAACCGTTATGTAATAAGCTATTCCCAATCGAAAATCAAAAATCGAAAATGGTATTACCCGTCCTCCGATCACCTGCAATTAACTATGCCCTTTTATCACCCGCCCTTTTACTCCTCAGCCTTAGAACAAGCGATCGACCGCTACCCCCTAACTGCCGGGCCAGAAACTTCCTTAGCAGTGGCGATCGCCCTGATGAGTCAGTTGCAAAACAGTTGTCCCCTAGTCAAAGGGCCTTTACCCTCAGACAAGGGGGCGATGACCGAATCATCACCGCCGGACAAGGTGCGGGCCCGCTGCGTCCTCGTCGTGCAGAACCAGCAGACTATCACCACAGGCAACTTATCCGAAAACCCCAGTCGCGGGCTGTTAATCGGCATATTAACCCCCGCCGACTTAGTGAGGCTGATTGCTTCTGGCAAAATAAACAGCCTGCAAAAAGTAGCCCTCCACAAAATACCAATTGCCGAAGTCATGTCCCCCGTGTCGGTTTCCCTCACAGAATCCGACGATCAAGACGTGTTTACCGCTTTATCGTTATTTCGCCAGCACCGAATTCGCTATTTGCCTATTGTCAATCAATTCCGGCACTTGGTAGGAGTGCTGACGCGGGAAAGAATTCGCCAAGTATTGCAACCTTCCAACATTCTCAAATTGCGGCGGGTAGCAGAATTGATGACTACGCCAATTACAGCGCCCCACACCGCCTCGCTGCTGAGCATCAGCGAACTGATGTCCGAGCATCAAGTCAGTTGCGTAGTCATTACCAAAAACAAAGAATTAACAATGGAGAAGCCCAAAGAGGACTCTACCTCCGTTTTTCACTATTCCTTTCACCAACCTTTGGGAATTGTTACCGAATACGACATCGTGCAAGCACAGTATCTCGAACTAAATTTCGAGCAAACTCCAGCTCAAAAAGTCATGAGAACTCCCCTGCAATTTCTGGAACCTTCCGATTCCCTGTGGACGGCGCACAAACAAATGCAGCAGCAACAAGTGCAGCGGTTGGTCGTGTGCGGCGGGCGCGGAGAACTGCTGGGAATTATTACTCAAACCAGCTTGCTCAGAGTTCTCGATCCGACCGAAATGTACCGAGTTGTCAAACAGTTGCAGCAGTCGGTTTATCAACTGCAATCGGAAAAATTGGAACTGCTGCAAAGCCGCAATGCTAAATTGGAACAGCAGGTGCGCGAACGGACTGCCAAACTCCACGAACAGGTGCAGCGCGATCGGCTGTTAACTCAAATTTCCTTCCGGATTCACCAATCCTTAAACCTCGAAGAAATTCTCAACGCCAGCGTCGATGAAGTCCGGCAAGTTTTGCAAGCCGACAGAGTAGCGATCGTGCGTTGGGAGTCGAGCAATTTTGGCATTTTTGTGGCAGAATCCGTTGCCCCCAAGTGGTCTTCTATCTTGGGAGAAATCATGCCAGACAATATTTGGCAGGAAGCTGCATTTGCGATCGAACAGGAGATCTATGCCGTCTCAGACATCGACAAAGCTAGTTTGAGTGCCGAAAAATATGCGCGGTTGCAGCAAGCGCAAATCAAATCTTATTTAATTGTACCAATTTTGCAAGACGGCAATTTGTGGGGGATGATGTGGGTTCATCAGTGTTCCAAATCCCGGAAGTGGCAGGCTTCGGAATTGGATTTGCTGCTGCAACTGGCAACTCAAATCGCGATCGCCATTCAGCAAGCCCAACTCTACCAGCAAGTACAAAATCTCAATGCCGACCTCGAACGCCAAGTCCAAGAACGCACCACCCAATTGCAACAAAAAGTGCAGGAACTCCAGCATTTAAACGTTCTAAAAGATGAATTTCTCAGCACGGTTTCTCACGAATTGCGGACGCCTTTATCTAATATGAAAATGGCTATTCATATGCTGAGAATTTCTCCCACCCCAGACCGACGCCAGATTTATTTAGAAATTTTAGAAACAGAATGTACTAGAGAAACCGATTTGATTAATGCTTTGCTCGATTTGCAGCGGCTCGAAGCAGCAACTTGTCCGATTGACCTCGAACCAGTAAACTTAGATGTGTGGCTGCCTACGATTATCGACCCGTTTTACACGCGAGCCCAGAACCGCCACCAGCATTTGCGAGTAGAGTGCGATCGCCACCTCCCCACGATCAGTTCCAACCGCGCTAGTTTGGGACGGATTTTAGCAGAACTCCTCAACAATGCCTGCAAGTATACTGCCAATGAGGGCGAAATCTCTTTGAAAGTTGAGTGCAAAAAGGGAGACGGGGAAAAAGCAGAAAGCGGGAAAAATTCCGCACAAGCAAGTGTTAGGGCTTCGGAAATTCAATTTACATTCAGCAATCAATCTTCCATTGCGATCGAAGAATTGCCTCGAATTTTCGATAAATTTTATCGAGTTCCCAATGCCGATCCCTGGAAACAAGGAGGTACAGGTTTGGGTTTAGCTTTGGTTCAAAAACTTGTGGAACAGTTACAGGGAAAAATTGAGGTTGAAAGCAGCAAGGGCTGGACTAATTTTACTGTCACATTTCCCACCAAGCCAGATGCGAATTAGTCCGCTACCAGCCGATTTTAGATTTGAGATTGACTTGCAGCGCAGAGAATCTGGGAACTTGAACAGGAGTGTAAAATTTTGGGGTGGGTCATCTTTTTTACTCTTATACCAACGGTCAACTGTCAACGGTCAACTGTCAACTGTCAACTGTCAACTGTCAACTGTCAACTGTCAACTGTCAACTGTCAACTGTCAACTGAATCTCATTCTTTTTTGGGAGCTAGTTTGTGGATGCCTGACGGTACTGGTGCCAAATTCAAATATTCATGTTTATCTTCCACAAGTGATGATGATTTAGATATTTGATACTTCTTGCCTTTGGTAGGATTATTAGCCACGGTGCCCAAGCAGGGTATGCCAAAATTTTCTAATTGACTGAAAACTGTTTTGACTACAGAAGACTTCACCTGGCGAACTGATACAACCATCAGTATTCCATCTGTGCGCGCTGCTAAAAAATTCGTATCTTTACTGTCAACCAGCGGTGGCGTATCATAGATAACTAAGTCAAATGTTGCGTGCAGTTCTTCCATTAAATACTGCATTTGAGATGAGGCAAGCCGTCTGGCAGTACCGGGGACAGGAATACCGGCTGTTAATACAAACAGATTATCTGCTAGGTGCGATCGCTGGATAATTTCATCCGGTTCATTTTTATTTTCGAGCAAGTTGCTCAATCCATTGACATTAGGCAGTTCCAACAGCCTATGCAGGCTGGGTGAATGCAAGTTCGCGTCTACCAACAGCACTCGCTGACCCGCCAGCGCTGCCACGTGGGCTAGATTTAAAGCAACGGTAGATTTGCCTTCGCCAACTGTAGCCGAACCAACTACCAAAGAGCTAATCGTTCGATTTGAAGAAAGAAAGCGGATATTAGTATAAAGAGAGTCAAAAGCTTCTATAAATTCCGAAGCATTTTTATGATTCCCCTGTTTGCCTTCAAGATAAGCATAGGCATTAGCAATAGAAGGCGGAATTTTTTTAGCATTTTTGTCACGAGGAATTACTCCCAATAAAGGCGCATCAAACGCATCTTTAATGTCATCAGCACAGTAGAAAACATTGCGGATTTTTTCAATAAGAATAGCCGCTCCCAGACCGAACACGAGTCCTCCAAAAATTCCCATCACAAAGTTGTTTGTACTTTTCGATGCAACTGGAATAAATTTGCCTGATTTGATATCTTTGGGTATCTGGGGTTGAGAAATAATTTCCCAAGGTATTTGGCTTTGGGCTGCTTGGACGCGCAGAGTTTCCCGCTGAGTTAAAAGTTGCTGGCGGCTGGTGGAGGCTATGTCTAATTGCTGTTGCAGTTCGTTGTAGCGACGAGCTACAATCGGAAAATCTCTTAATTTTCGGGTCAACTCTTCTTTACTTTGGGCGATCGCCTGACTGCGAGCTTCTAAGACTTGAACTTGGTTCGCAGTATCCACCAATTGTTTGATCAAGCCTATGCGAATCGAGTTTTGAAAATTCTGAACTTTAGAATTGGCTTGAGAGCCTACCAAATTTTGCCCCAAAATGCGATCGGTTTGCTTGTTGAGCAAAGCTACTAAATTTGCCCGCTTGCGCTCTAAAGCTTCTACTATAGGGTTAGCAGATTTAAAACGAGCTGTTTCTACAGCAATCTGACCTTCTACTTCCTTAACCTTGGTCAGCAACTCTTTATATTGAGGTTCTTCACTTAAAGCTGAAGCCGCAATAGCTTCATTTGGTGTAAAATCTAATTGTTTTTGCAAGTTAGCGTACAGCATTCTCTGTTCCTGGAGTAGCCTTTGAGTTTCTAACTCTAAAGTTTCCATAGCGCGAACTTGCACGATCAATTGCGCGCCTTGTTCTTTAGGATCGGTAATTTTTTGCTGCTGCTGTATCATCTGTAACTCAGACTTCAGGTCATTTACGCGCTTGTTGAGTGCCGGAAGCTGGTTTTCAATAAAATTAACACCTTGACCAATGCGAGTCTTGCGTTCGTCAAGGCTGTACTTTAAATATTTCTTTTTAGTTTCTTCTAAAACGAACTGAACTAAGTCAGGCTCTTGCCCGAGGAAACGAACTTCCAAAATTTTAGTTTGCGTCAACTCATTTTCTCCGAGGCGCAACACGAGTAATCCTTTTTTAAGAAGTTCCTCGGTCATTTTTGGATATTTTTGTTGGACTTGTTTGGTAATAGCCGACAGCATCTGAGGACTCTGGAGAATTTGAAGCTGAGTTGGATAGTCCAAACTAAAAAATTCTCGATTAGGCACTCCACCCCCCTCACCGCGATTGGCGAGGGCAGATGCGTCGGTAAGTCTTGCCTCCGTTGTCACGGGTTCCACCAGTATCCGAAAATCGCCTTGATATGTTTTCTTGCCTCCCTTGACCTTATAATAAACTGCACCGCCTGCTAGGGCTACAATCGCAATGATGACTAGGGCTTGTCGTTGAAAAGTCCTGAACAAGGGCTTTAGATTCAATCCTTTCTGGGGTGCCCCGCTTAACTCTTCTCCCTCGTCAACGGGAAATTGCTGCACCTGTCTGCTCTGGTTGCTAATTGGTACGATATGAGCGTCATGTTCTTTTTCCATGTTGACCTCTTTCATATTGTTTTGGTAAAATCAGCTTGGTTCTGCGAGCCTTCTGGTTGATACTTTCACCCTTGACTTCAGGATATCACAGGAGATTCTGGGTTGGTTGGTTCTATTTCCTGCCAATAGTTCTCACTACTTTCACATAATATACAAAAATAACTAAATTCATATCTTGTGCCGGCTGCAAATGTTGTTTTACTAACTCAAGAGAGAGTTGTCTCCGACTGTATTTCTGGCGGCTGTGTTCTGCTTGTATTCCTGGTTTATCGGTGACTCTACCAAGTTTTTCTGGTATCCCTGACCTTCACCGCAGCTCGCGCCATAACTTTACCAAAATTTTACAATTTTACGCCACACGCGGGGGGCCGATCGCCCTGGTATTGCCTTGTCATCTCTGCCATTTTTGAGATCGCCACCAATAGCAGCACTACCTGTTAACTTACCCACGAACCGATCGGCTAAAAAGTTTTGCATTTTATACGTAGATATAATTAACACCATTGGGCCTATTTGTGGAACGACAACTAATCCAATCAATTTCCGACAAAAATCTGTCTTTATCTTTTAATTGTCAACTTTTTTAAGATCTGGATTGCTTTTTAAGTTTATATAATTAAACTGCGCTAACATTATATCACCCACCGATCTATATAATGGGCAAACGACATAAAAATTAATATTTTGTTAATACAAAGTCGATCGACATTTGGAAAAACTCAAGGCTTCTGGGTTTTGCTACCGGGCGGATGGCGCTGGGCGATGTGATGTTTTGTCGCTGAAACATGGGGTTTCTGGGCTTTTCCACTCTTGCTAAAACCATCGCTATGATTCGCCATCCTACTATGAGAGCTATATCAATATTAGCCGGAAACCCGCAACGGGGTGTTTTTTGGGATTAACCGATGAAAGAGGTTTATAACACGTTCTTCATTCAGTTGACAGTTGACTTGGGACAGCACTTGACAAAGGAAGGAAGAGGATTGGATTAATGAATAGTCGGATTTTAATTTCTCCATACAAGGGTTCCGGCTTTCAACCAATTCTTTCGGGTAAGAGGATACAAATAGTTGGCAAGCAATCCGATAATTGTTCTGGAATCTCAGCCGTATGAGCTTTTGACAAGTGTTATTTTGTGATACTCATTAGACTTGGATTGCATAAATATTCCCTTGATACAACAACCGCTCATTAACGCTGATTAGAGAGCGCACAAATGCAATTAAAGTCTATTGAATATTACAGATTATGTGCTTTCTTTTCTCGAAGTTTCAACAAAATCTCTGCGTGAACTTCGCGGGTAATCGGATAGAAATATGTAAGAATCATGCCGCAGATTAAAGCAATTGTGGGCAGTGGCCCGATCGCAACTCGAATCGCGAACAGGGCAGAATCGGGCTGTACAGGCGCAGCCTGTCCCTGAACAGTAGCGAGAAATCCAGCTTGTTCTAATGCTTGACCTACCAACCACAAGCCGATCGCCAAACCAATTTTTTGCAGCAACACCATAAACGAATAGAACACGCCTTCGCGTCTTTCGCCTGTTTGGAGTTCGTCGAGTTCAATCACATCCGGTATCATCGACCAAGGTACAAGATAAGCAGTAGAAACTCCCACACCAGCCATAACTGCTAACAGGTACATCTGGACGACTTGTCCGGGTTGTAGGAAAAACAGTCCGGCTTGGGCGATAATCCACAAACTCATGCCCATAAAATAAACAGCTTTTTTGCCATAGCGTTCGCTAACTCTACTCCAAACAAATAACATGGCGAGTGCGGTGCCTTGAACTGCGATCGCAGTTTGGGTAAAAGTTGCTGGCGGCAGATTCATCCAGTTGATGACAAAGTAAGGCAAAATCGAAGCAGTTAATTGCACTCCCAGCCAAGAACAGAGATAAATTCCAATTACGTACAAAAAAGGGCGATTGTTAAATGCAATCCGCAACTGTTCTCCTATCGGCAAAGAGGTTGAATTGTCTTCTACGGGATTGTCTTGCAATTGAGAGAGGACGTGTTTTCGGGTTCCGAAAAAGCACCAGTACAAAGGCAATACTGAAATTACTGTACAGATGGCGCCTAATATTAAGTATTTTTGGGTGTCATCTTTAACTAAGGCAAAGATAATTTGCGCGATAATTAATGACAAAATGCTGCCGCCGATCGAGAAAGTAAACCGGAAACTGTTAAGGCTAGTGCGTTCGTTGTAGTCTTGGGTTAATTCTGGGGTGAGGGCGGTGTAAGGCAGGTTGACGGCGGTGTAGGCTGTGTTAAACAATATGCCGATCGCCACATAGTACCAAAACAATATCGTAGGATCTTTGCTGGGAACAATCCACTGCAAAAAGAAGAAGATGCCGAAAGGAATTGCGCCGTAAACCATCCAAGGATAGCGGCGGCCCCAGGGGTGAGAGGTGCGATCGCTCAAAACCCCCACAATTGGGTCATTTACAGCATCCCAAACCTTGCCAATTAGCAAAATGTTACTAGCAGTCCCCGCAGCCAAGCCAGCCACGTTGGTAAAGAAAAACAGCAGGAAAAACACCAGAACATTCGCAGTAATTGCGGGGCCAAGGTCTCCCGCACCGTATGCTAACTTTGTGGAGAAACTGAGTTTTTTGGTTTCTGGGTTGTCGGCGGCCCTTTCAGGGGGGGAAGTGTTGGTCATAAACTTTTGTTTCGGGATTTTTGGGCGATGATTTCGGGATTTTTGGGCGATCGCAGTCTTTCCAATAGGAGTATAACTCGCGTTAAGCTGTAATACTAAGTTTTTTTTTGCGATCGGGACTTTTCTGAAGATTTCGTAATTGGTAATTGGTAATTGGTAATTGAATAGTAGAGGCAGGTTTTACCAACAATCTTTAATTCCCACCAACAATCGAACTAAACCCGCCCGCACCAAGCGACAGAAATTCGATCGCACATTTGAATGATTTGTGATTGGCAATTGAGAATTTGCCATTGATAATTGGACTTATGCACCTATAGCAATCCTTGAGTCCTGGACGCAACTGGAACTTTTATGGAACTATTTTTTGGGTCACTTGTTGCGTTTGAGCGCTTAAATATAAGAGCGCCCAAGCGCAACTACGTACCTTGATTTAATGTGACAGTGGCATCTAGGAATGACCTGGTTGAAAGTAATAAGTTGAAATCTTTGAATGTTGTGAATTATTCAATTGAAAATTCTAAATCTAAAATTACTAGGTTAGCAATCTAGATTTGACGGTAATGGCTCCCACACACCATAAAATAGCGTTAACCATCTCCGAACGCTGGATGTCCTCTTCAGCTAAAAAACTGGCAAACTCTTCATCAATATTCAGGTGGTCTGCAAAAGCATAAAGCACGCGTTTGTAATTTGTGGGCATGGGTGTTAATGTGACTTTTACTAAATTTAACAGCGCGTTCAAACAGTTAAGCATAATCCCTGATTCGTCAATATCTTCTGCATCGAGCAAGTACAGGGTTTCTGCAATGTCGCAAATAGCGTCTATTTGTGTGGGTGGTGTTCCCAGTTCGCTGACATCGATATCGCACAGTTTGAGAGCATTAATCGCTAGTTGTGGACGGGTAAAAAATACAAGTTGACCGCCAGCTACTAAAGGCGGTTCTTCTTCTCCACAGACAATGAGAGTATACAGATTAGGTACTTCGGTGTCGGGGTCGATGCGGAAACCTAACAGCCGCAGCAATTTTTCTTGATTGGGGTTGGCTGTTTGCAGTTTGGTTGCGAAAAGTTTTGATTGTGACATGATTTTTTAATTGCGATAAAATTAATGCTATTAAACCAGATTTCTAGGCAAAATCCGGGCTTGAGTGAGACACCTACAAATAAACTGGGTTCAAGAAGCCAGAGTGCACAAGTTGTGTGCTACAAATTTTGTTGGATGATGTCGCAGCATTCAGCGACGGTTGCTCTTTTTTCCATGGCTGCGACTAGGGCTTGGTAAGCGGATTGATGGCTTTCGATTAGGGTTTTTGCTCGCAGCGAGCCCCAGTTTTGTTTGAGTTGAATTTCGGAAACGGGACGGCGTAGTTGTGTTAAAATTGCGCTGATTTTTGTACGGTCTTCTGCTCCTCCTATGGCGTTGCCGTAAACAACTTTTTCGGCGACTATTCCGGCCATCCAGACGGTGCAGTATTGGTCTAAAAGTTGGACGGAAAGAGTGCCGTTTTCGAGTTGAGATGCTAGTTGTTGGTCTGCAAATCGGACGCCGCCTTGGGCTGTTTGACCTTGTTTGAATGCTTCAAGAGCGTTGAGGGCGTAGCTGGTTACGGGAATTCCCAACAGGTGGGCGACGAGGAAGTGTCCGGCTTCGTGGTGGAGGATACGATCGCGCTTTTCTTTAGAACTTCCCCCCAGCAAATCTACTAATATTGTACCGCCTTGACCTTGCCACTGGAAACTGTCGAGGGTGGCTAGCCCCAACAGGCAAAAGGTGGCGATCGCAGGTACGGCCTCTGGTAGGTTGAATAGGGGGCCCAATATTATCGAAACGGTGATGGCGAAGATAGAAATAGCGATAATATTCAAAGAAGTGTCTTTCATTATTGGGAATTGGTAATGGGGAATTGGTAATGGGGAATTGGTAATGGGGAATTGGTTATTTGTGATTAGACCAACAACTAGCAACTAACAACTGACTACGGACTAATGTTTAGTTTCGTAGTGTATATCGCACATTTGACCAAAATCTACACAAGCCAGATCGCGAGGGCCCGCGCGATCTGGCCCGGACGTTAGCTTAAAATGCCATCTTCCAGTTTGACTGAAAATTGTCGATCCCAAGCCGCCTACATTAAAAAGATATTAAAATAAATCAAAGTCAAGTAAAAGTGTTAGTGGAATCCTTCATGTCAGTTTTGGCAGCGATCGCAGTTTTAGGTATCTTGATTGTCGTTCACGAACTCGGCCACTTCCTGGCGGCGAGACTTCAACACATTCACGTCAACCGCTTCTCCATCGGTTTCGGGCCCATTTTGTGGAAGTACCAAGGCCCGGAAACTGAATATGCCCTCCGCGCCTTTCCCCTGGGAGGTTTCGTGGGTTTCCCGGATGACGATCCAGACAGCACTATTCCCCCCAATGACCCGAATTTGCTGCGGAACCGCCCTGTGATCGATCGGGCGATCGTCATTAGTGCAGGAGTAATTGCCAACTTAATTTTTGCTTACTTCCTGCTGGTGGTGCAATTAACCACGGTTGGCGCTGCATCTATGAACTACCTACCGGGAGTTAAAGTCCCGGAAGTCGCTGCGGAAGTTAGTTCGGCGGCCTTCCAAGCGGGAATTCGATCGGGCGACATTGTTCTGTCCGTTGATGGCAAGGAATTGGGCGCGAACCGCGAATCAATCAAATCTTTAGTCTCAGCCATCCAAGATCATCCCAATCAACCCCTGGCCCTAGAAATTCAGCGCGAAGAACAAAAATTTGTGGTGACAGTTACTCCCGAATTGTCCCCCGACGGTAAAGGTAAGATTGGCGTGCAGCTAACTTCTAACGGTACCGTCGTGCGGGAACGGGCAGGAATTGTAGAGGCATTTAGCAAGGCTGCAACTGAGTTTGAGCGAATTGTAGTGCTGACGTTTCAAGGTTTCGGGCAGTTACTTAGCAATTTCAGTCAGACTGCTGAAAAGTTGTCCGGGCCTGTGGCAATTGTAGCCATTGGTGCAGGAATTGCGCGATCGGATGCTGCGAATTTGTTTCAGTTTGCGGTATTAATTAGTATAAATTTGGCTGTGATTAATATCTTGCCTTTGCCTGCTTTAGATGGCGGTCAACTAGCTTTTCTGTTAATAGAAGGACTGCGGGGCAAGCCTCTGCCAAACCGCATTCAAGAAAATGTGATGCAGACTGGTTTGGTGCTGTTGTTGGGTTTGGGAATTTTCTTGATTGTTCGCGATACTGCTAATTTGGCAGGCTTTGATTTGATGCGAACTCTCCGACAACAGTAGTCAGTTGGTAGTTGTCAATTGGCAGTTGACAGTTGACAGTTGACAGTTGTTCGTTGTCAGCAGTCATAGTGCTGTCCCCGCTCGCGAACAGCAGTCAGCAGCCATTAGTTATTACATAGCTGATGACTGCTGACTAATATACAGCCTTTCTCAAAAAAGTGAGGTATGCCCGCTAATCTTATGCCCTATGCCCCATGCCCTATGCCCCATGCCCATGCGTACCTCATCTTTCTGAGAAAGGCTATAAATTAACCAGTAAAATTGGAGAAATAGCAATGGTCACACAACTGCAATCTCCCGAAAAAGCAAAGATTATCTATCCAGATGATAACGGCGAACCAATGTCAGATAATACCGAACAGTTTAGATTGATCGTGTGGATCAAAGAAAATTTAGAACTGTTATTTGCCAGCATGGCTGATGTTTTTGTAGCGGGAAACTTACTGTGGTATCCAGTAGAAGGAAATAACAAGATTTCTCAAGCGCCAGATGCGATGGTAGTCTTCGGAAGACCGAAAGGTTATCGAGGCTCCTACCAACAATGGCATGAAGAGAACATTGTGCCGCAAGTGGCGTTTGAAATTTGGTCGCCGGGAAATCGGCTGACTCCGATGCTCCAAAAACTGAGATTTTACGAACAGTACGGCGTAGAAGAATATTATCTGTACGATCCGGCGAATGTGGATTTAACTATATGGCAGCGCCGAGAAGAACGGTTAGAACCAATCGAAGAAGTAAACGGCTGGGTAAGTCCAAGAATGGGAGTGCGGTTTCAACTATCAGAAACTGAACTACAAATATTCAGCCCTGATGGAACACCGTTTGTGAGTTTTGTGGAACTCGCTCAACTTCGAGAACAAGCAGAATTAAGGGCCGAACAAGAACGGCAAAGGGCTGAACAAGAACGGCAAAGGGCCGAACAAGAACGGCAAAGGGCCGAACAGGCAGAAGTTTTGCTGGAGCAAGAACGATCGCGCTCGCAAGCTTTAGAAGCTCGGCTCCGAGACATGGGAATTGACCTCAATCAGTTGTAAATGACTAAGATTAAATTGGGAGTATCTCAGTTTTGATTTTATAGTGCTGTCCCCGCTCGCGATCGCGACTCGCGAGCGGGGACAGCACTGTATAATTCCGATGTCACCGGCAAGAATATAACTAATGACTGATGACTGATGACCAATGACTGATGACCAATGACTGATGACTAAAAAGTTAAGTTTAAAACAAAAATCGCTCGAAATTCTGATTCGCCTCAAACGGCTGTATCCAGAAGCCCCTTGCACTCTCAACTACGAAACTCCCGTGCAGTTGATGGTGGCGACGATTCTGGCGGCTCAGTGTACGGATGAGCGCGTAAATCTGGTAACGCCGGCTTTGTTTGAGCGTTTCCCGGATGCGGAGGCTTTGGCAAATGCTGATTTGGATGAATTGGAGCGTCTGGTGCGATCGACTGGTTTTTACCGGAATAAGTCTAAAAATATTAAAGCTGCTTGTTGGGCGATCGTCAATAAATTCAACAATCAAGTGCCGCAGCAAATGGAACTGCTGCTAGAATTGCCCGGAGTTGCCCGCAAAACCGCTAATGTCGTCCTCGCCCACGCTTTTGATATTCATCAGGGCGTGACGGTAGACACTCACGTCAAGCGTTTGAGTCAGCGGTTGGGATTGACTGAACACGCCGATCCAATTCGGATCGAGCGGGATTTGATGCTATTGTTGCCGCAGCCGGATTGGGAAAATTGGTCAATTCGGTTGGTGTATCACGGTCGAGCAGTTTGTAATGCGAGAAAGCCGATTTGCCATATTTGTGAACTTGCAGATTTGTGCCCTTCTGCTAATAGTTAGATGTTTTATTAATTTCAGGGACAGGCAAGATTCCTGTCCCACAAAACAACAGAAATGATTGTGAAATAGTCATCTTGCCTGTTGCAAAACAACAGAAATAATTGTGGAACAGGCATCTTGCCTGTTGCAAAAAAGCTTAAATAATTGTGGAAAAGGCATCTTACCTGTTGCAAAAATCTTGTCAACAAAAAAAGTAATTAAAATAAAAATGATCTAAAACCACCAAAATATAGTAAAATAGTAGATTGTGATTTATCTAAGGATATCAACAGATTATGGCTAAAAAGAGCATGGTCGAGCGCGAGAAAAAGCGCCAAAGACTCGTAGACAAGTACGCTGACAAGCGCGAAGACCTGAAAGATCAGTTCGACCAAGCAGCGAACCAGATGGACAAAATGGCGATTCACCGCCAACTGCAACAGCTACCCCGCGGCAGTTCGCGGACTCGCTTGCGGAACCGCTGCTGGGCTACAGGTCGCCCCAGGGGTTACTACCGCGATTTCGGACTGTCTCGGAACATGATGCGAGAAATGGCTCACGAAGGTCTTTTGCCCGGTGTTGTGAAGTCTAGCTGGTAGAAGTCAGTTGACAGTTGACAGTTGACAGTTGACAGTTAATATTTGTTAGTTGTCATTAGTCTGAAGGAAGAAGGAAAAAGGAAGAAGGAAGAAGGAAAAAAACTTATAAATAATCTGCAAGATTATGTTTGGGGTTTATTTTTGTTTCAGATTTCAGCTCAAACTTCCTTCTTGCTTTGTCCTTCTTGCTTCTTCCTACTTCTTCCTTTAGACATCCGTTACATCGGTTACAAAATCCGTTGCCGAACCTTCTTGCTTCATTGGCCGCAGCATTTATCGATACCGAGACTTTCGAGTAATAAGTCGCTGACGGCATTGGCGATCGCAAATTCGCCGTAAAAGCTTTTAGAAAAATCATAGGCCTGCATTTCGGTGACGATCGCAATTACGAGGCTGCCCAAATCGTTTTCGCCTTCCATGCGCTGGCGGAGGTAGATTTGGGCTGCTCTTTTAGCTATTTGCTGGTTGGCTGCTTCTGGGATAAACTCGGAGTCTAGCCATGCCAGCAGCGTTTCTTGGAGCCATTGGCCTTCTTGCTCGGGGTTTTGGGCGGGCGGCAAGGTAATAGGTTGGATGGTTTCAGACATGATTATTCGTAATTGCTAATGTTGACTTTGAAAAGTTAGCGGCAAACATGACAACTGATAAATTTATGCAATATGATATACCGTCAATTATACAGGGATACGCGCAAGGCTATTTCTTGATGGCGAATGACGGCGAGGAGAGTTTGGGGTGGTATTCGAGCCGCCAGCGGGCGCTGATACCCCTGGATGAGAGATTTATCTATCCGCGATCGCTCCGCCGGGCATTGAATCAAGAACGGTTTTCGGTGGCTGTAAACCGCGATTTTGGGGCGGTGGTTGAGGGTTGTGCCGATCGAGAAACGACGTGGATTTCTAAGGAACTCAAGCAGATTTACTGGGGATTGTATGAGGCTGGTTGGGCGTACAGCTTCGAGACTTGGTGCGGCGACGAATTGGCGGGCGGTATTTTGGGATTGTCTATAGGTGGCGCGTTTATCGGGGAATCGATGTTTTACCGGATTCCCGAGGGTTCTAAGGTGGCGATGGTGAAGTTGGTGGAGAGATTGCGCGATCGATCTTATCTACTATTCGACGCTCAAATGAACAATCCCCACTTGGAAAGATTCGGAGCTTATACTGTTAAGGAAAAACTCTATAACACGATTTTACAACAAGCCTTAAAGCGCCGCTGCTCCCTCTTTTGAATCTTCTATCTTGAGGAACTTAGGCTTTGGCTAATTCCTCACCCGATATCCCTGCTTCCAACAATAGTATAATTAAGCTGAGATACTTCTCGGAGACAACCACAATGCAAGTCACAACCGAAGAAATTATTTATCCATCCAGCGACGGTCAACCAATGGCAGAAAGTACAATTCAATACAAATTAATTGTCACAATCAAAGAAGGTTGCGAATCGCTGTTTGAAGATGACCCCAACGTGTTTGTAGCAGCAGATTTACTCTGGTATCCGGTTGAAGGTAGACCAGATATTTCTCAAGCACCAGATACGATGGTGATATTTGGCCGACCAAAAGGCGATCGACGTTCCTACATACAATCTCGCGAAGACAATATTGCTCCCCAAGTCGTCTTTGAGATTCGCTCCCACAACGACAGCCAAACTAAAATGAATAAAAAATTTTCATTTTACCAGCGTTATGGAGTTGACGAGTATTACGTTTACGATCCGCAAACAAATGAGCTGGAAGGTTGGCAAAGACTTGAAGGAATCTTAGAACCAATTGAACCAATGGATGGATGGACAAGTCCCAGACTGGGAGTGCGATTTGAGTTGCCAGAAGAAGGTTTGGAAATCTATCGCCCTGATGGAGAAAGATTTCTTTCCTATTCCGAAATAAATGCACAGCGGCTATTAGAGCGACGGCGCGCAGAACAAGAATTTCAGCGTGCCGAACAAGAATCTGAGCGTGCCGAACAAGAATTTCAGCGTGCCGAACAAGAAGCTCTCAAGGCTCAACAAGCAGCTCAAAGGTCTCAACTTTTAGCTGCAAAACTGCGGGAATTGAACATCGATCCTGATAGCATCTAAGCAGGAATAAATGCTAACAAAGCAGATTTATCAAATAAATCTGCTTTCTGGCAATTGCAGTTATTTATGCTTTTAGGAATTACCAGAAAGAATTGGTTTAAAGCCTCTACTTTTTAAGGATAAATTAAAAGAAGACTATTAATTACTCCAATCCTCTTCCTTCTTTTGTCAACTGTCAACAGTCAACAGTCAACTGAATAAAGCATTTCTGACTAAAGAAGCCGGGTTTTTTGGGGTTTTATCGACTGTAACCAAGTATTCTCGTAAAAACCCGGTTTCTGAACACCCATTTCCGACCCAAGAAACCGGGTTTTTTGGGGTTTTATCGACTGTAACCAAGTATTCTCGTAAAAACCCGGTTTCTGACCACCCGTACATAAGTCTGATTCTTTTAACCTAGAAATCGCCCCCAACTCAAAATTCATATACTACAATATATAATACAGATATTAGAGCCAAAATCCTTGGGGGTGCAAAAGAATCCTAATCGCGGCCCCATGAATGTGCAAAAATACTGAAGCCAACTTTATTAAACTCTGCACGGAGCAATTACTGTGGACTCCAGATACAACCCCCAATCCATAGAAGAAAAATGGCAACAGACATGGGCTGAGCAAAACTTAGACCAAATGCCAGAAGATACCGAAAAGCCTAAATTTTATGCCTTATCCATGTTTCCCTACCCGTCGGGAAGCCTGCACATGGGGCACGTCCGCAACTACACAATCATCGATGTAATTGCCAGACTCAAGCGGATGCAAGGCTATCGCGTACTCAATCCCATGGGATGGGACGCTTTTGGTTTGCCGGCAGAAAATGCGGCCATCGAGCGCGGAATTCCCCCCGCAGAATGGACATATCAAAACATTTCCCAGATGAAAGGCTTGTTTCGCCGCCTGGGTATTTCTTTCGACTGGACAAAAGAAGTTACAACCTGTTCTCCCGATTATTATCGGTGGACTCAGTGGCTGTTTTTGCAATTTTTAGAAGCAGGATTAGCATATCAGAAAGAAGCCGCAGTTAATTGGGATCCGATCGACCAAACCGTCTTAGCCAACGAACAAGTAGACAACGAAGGTCGTTCCTGGCGTTCCGGTGCCAAAGTCGAGCGCAAATTATTACGGCAATGGTTCCTCAAAATTACCGATTACGCCGAACAGTTATTAAACGACTTAGATAAATTGCCAGATTGGCCCGAAAGAGTCAAATTAATGCAAGCCAACTGGATTGGTAAATCTGTCGGCGCTTACTTAGAATTTCCCATTGTCGGCATGGATGAAAAAGTCGCCGTTTTTACCACTCGTCCCGATACAATTTATGGCGTGAGTTATGTTGTTTTAGCGCCGGAACATCCGTTAACTCAGCTAGTGACCACGGCAGACCAAAAAGCCGCTGTTGATACGTTCATCAAAGAAGTTGCATTGCAAAGTGAAATGGATCGCACGGCTGATGACAAACCAAAGCGCGGTATCCCCACAGGCGGCAAAGTAATCAACCCTTTCAACGATGAAGAAATTCCGATTTGGATTGCGGATTACGTGTTGTACGAATACGGCACCGGCGCAGTCATGGGAGTACCCGCCCACGACACGCGAGATTTCAAGTTTGCCAATCAATATGAACTACCGATTAAAGTAGTAATTGTGGATGATGATGAAGTTCCGCTGACGGAAGCTTACACCGAACCAGGAATTATGATTAATTCCGAAAGCTTCAACGGGATGGATTCAATTAAAGGCAAAGCCGCCATTATTCAAGCTGCCGTAAATTCAGGTTGTGGCAAAGCGCGAGTGCAATATCGCTTGAGAGATTGGTTGATTTCTAGACAGCGTTATTGGGGCGCTCCGATTCCGGTAATTCACTGTTCAAAGTGCGGGACAGTCCCCGTCCCTCAATCAGATTTACCTGTATTGTTGCCGGAAAATGTACAATTTACTGGCAAAGGTTCGCCCTTGGCAAAGATGCCGGAATGGGTAAACGTTCCTTGTCCGAGTTGCGGCACTCCGGCGCAGCGCGAAACGGATACGATGGATACTTTTATGGATTCATCGTGGTATTTTTTGCGCTATCCTGATGCTCAAAATCAAGCGCAAGTCTTCGATTCTGCGAAAACCAACGATTGGATGCCGGTAGATCAATATGTCGGCGGTATCGAGCACGCAATCCTGCATTTGCTGTATTCGCGGTTCTTTACGAAGGTTTTGCGCGATCGGGGTTTGATTGATTGCGACGAACCATTTAAACGCTTGTTAACTCAAGGAATGGTGCAAGCCAAAGCATACAAAAATCCTGTGACTGGCAAATATGTTTCCGCATCAGATGTAGACCCCGAAAATCCTAAAGATCCGCAAACTGGTGAAGTTTTGGAAGTCTTCTATGAGAAGATGTCCAAATCTAAATACAACGGTGTTGACCCCTTGGAAGTTATGGGGAAATATGGGGTTGATACGGCGCGGATGTTTATTTTATTCAAGGCGCCACCGGAGAAGGATTTGGAGTGGGATGACGCTGATGTGGAAGGACAATTCCGCTTTTTAAATCGGGTTTGGCGCGTGGTGACAGAGTTTGCTTCACCCCCCCCAGCCCCCCCTTGCCAAGGGGGGGAGAAAGATAATTTACCCTCTGCTATTCCTTCCCAAGGGGGGGAGAAAGAGTTGCTAAGTAAAGCTGAAAAGGATTTGCGGCGGGCGATTCACACGGCAATTAAGGAAGTGCGAGAAGATTTGGAGGGCGAGTATCAGTTTAATACTGCTGTTTCCGAAATGATGAAGTTGAACAATGCGCTGGCTGATGCTAAATGTAAGGATTCGCCCGTTTATGCCGAGGGAATTAACACTTTAATTTTGCTGTTAGCGCCTTTTTCGCCGCACATTGCTGATGAATTGTGGCATTTGATTGGTAACAGCGAATCAGTACATTTGCAAACTTGGCCTGTTGCAGATCCATCTGCTTTAGTTACTGATGAAATTACGCTGGTAATTCAAGTTATGGGTAAGACGCGCGGCACTATTCAAGTGCCTTCGGGTGCGGATAAAGCTGCTTTGGAAAATTACGCCCGCGAGTCGGATTTGGCGAAGCGCCACCTGGAGGGTAAGGAGATTAAAAAGGTAATTGTGGTTCCTGGAAAGTTGGTTAATTTCGTGGTAGCTTGAGTGTAAAAGTCTGTACTTGTCAGTCATATATCACTGCTACGCTACACAAATACAACCTAATCTCCTTTAAAGATTGACAGGGCAACTATTATTTACTATGAGAGTAGACAAGTTGCCCTTTTCTAACTAACTTTAAGGGAATTTTAGGATTGTTTAGCGGTTCGTTTCTGAGCCTCACTTTTTCTTCCCATTCTTTAAATTTAGGTTCCAGCATTTCAGGTGTAAGTTTATAAATCTCTTTGAGAGTTATGCCTTCATACAGTCCAATATACCAAGCTTCAACTCTGCGATATTTGTTAAGTATAATTTCATTTAAATGATGGTGAGTCGTGACCCCACCGCTTCTATTGAGGGCAATATTTATTGTTTTAAGTTCGTATTCTTTTCCTTCAGCGTCAATAGCATCGTTTCCTTCTCTTCCAGGCGATATCCGCAGCCCTAAAAGGATTAATAATTGTAAAGTCTTTCCCCCATTATCTTGAAAAATATCCGCAATACCATATTCACTAGCCAGATTTTGCAATTCTTGGATGCTTTTCATCGCATCTTCTAGCCGTTTAGCATCTGAGCTGCGTTCGTTTTCTGTAGTAATAGGCTCTTCAACCGGCTCCACTACCGAGGGAGAAACTGGCTCAGCTATCAGGGTATTCAGGATAGCCGTACTTTCACCGCTTTGGCTAAAGCTCAATAAATAACTAGCTGGTACGTCTAGAGCTTCAGCGAGATTCAGAATGACTTCAAAGGATGGCGATCTTTCACCCCGCTCCAATAAACTGATATAGTCAGTAGTCTTATCTGTGAGTTCGGCTAACTCCTCCTGTGTCATCCTTTTTTCTCGGCGCAACTGACTTACCTTTGCGGCAAACAGTTGTCTAGCTTCCTTGTAATTCATACCCTTCACTATTTGAAAAAAACGTACTCACAGTTCGATTTGTGAATATTACGAAGAATTTACATTTTAAAGAAGGTACTGAAAGTACGGATTAGATCGTACTTTCAGTACGAGTTAAGCTAGAATGACTATAAAATCGATCGCACTCTGTATTTTGTAACTTGCAATAATGTTCAATTAGATATGAGTAATATTTTGCCCGCCCCAGTTTATAGCACCAAGTACGGTCAAGCTTATCTGGGAGATTCTCTTCATCTCCTCAATTGTCTGGCTAGTAATTCTGTTGATTTAGTGATGACATCCCCTCCTTTTGCACTGCAACGGAAAAAGAGTTACGGTAATGAAGAACAAGACTTATATGTTGACTGGTTGCTGGGATTTGCACCGGAAATTAAAAGAGTTCTCAAGGATACGGGAAGTTTTGTGATAGACCTTGGCGGTGCTTATCAAAAAGGGATACCCGTAAGGTCGCTGTATAATTACCGCGTGCTTATTCGGTTATGTGACGAGTATGGATTTAAACTTGCTCAAGAGTTTTTCTGGTTTAATCCTTCAAAACTTCCATCTCCTATAGAGTGGGTGAATAAACGAAAAATTCGGGCAAAAGATTCTGTAAATCCTGTTTGGTGGCTTTCCAAAACTAATCAGCCTCAAGCAAATATTACTAAAGTTAAAGTAGAGTATTCTGAGAGAATGAAAAAACTCTTGAAAAATGCTGATGAATTTTATACTCCCAAGGAACGTCCTTCCGGTCATCAGATTAGTGATAAATTTGCCAAAGATAATGGAGGCGCTCTGCCATCTAATTTGCTAGAATATTCTAATGCCGATAGCAATTCTCAATACCTGCGCTTGTGCAAAGAGATTAATGTTAAGGTGCATCCGGCACGTTTCCCCAAAAAGTTACCGTCATTTTTTGTCAACTTTCTTACTGAACCGGGAGATTTAGTAGTAGATATTTTTTCTGGTTCTAATACGACTGGTCACGCAGCAGAAGAATTATCAAGAAAGTGGATTAGTTTTGAACTAGAAAAACAATATATTGCTGCCTCAACCTTGAGATTTTTACCTCAAGAATCCTTTGACAAAGCCGATGAAATATATAACAAGCTTTTGACAGAGGAACCATCGGGATTTATATTACCTCAGACTCTGCTACTGTTTGATATCAATAATTATTGTTGTTAATGTTGTTAAATCGCCGATTATTGAGTTTGCCGTAATGAATAAATTACCAAATAAATACATACATTTTTATAAGTGGCTATCGTCTTTGGTGAAATTTTGGACGATCGCCTACATCGTCTGTTGCATAATATTGTTTAGCCTGCAAACTCGTCTCATTTTTAGTCCCACACCTGCGATCGCCAAAACACCCGATGCCTTTAAAATCCCCTACGAAGAGGTTTGGTTGCCAGTTAACGGGCGATCGCCCAAAACCGCAAAAACAGATAAAATTCACGGTTGGTGGCTGCCAACCGCCAATCCACAGCCACTAGGAACCCTATTGTACCTGCACGGCAAGGGCTTTAACATCGGTACGAATATCAATCAATCTTACCGCTTTCGGGAATTGGGTTTTTCTGTATTGCTGATGGATTATCGGGGTTACGGGCGCAGTCAAGGCAGTTTTCCCAGCGAAGCGCGGATATATGAAGATGCGGAAACAGCTTATAATTATTTAGTCAAACAGCGGCAATTGTCGCCTAGCGAAATCTTTTTGTACGGCCATTCACTCGGAGGTGCTGTTGCTGTAGAATTAGCAGTTACACATCCTAAAGTTGCGGGCTTAATTGTTCAAAGTTCTTTCACTTCCATGCTGGATATGGTAGAACGCCAAAGTTTGATGCGGTTGTTTCCGGTGCGGCTGCTGCTAACGCAAAAGTTTGATTCTTTGAACAAAGTTAAATTGCTGCGAATTCCGGTTTTGTTCGCCCACGGAAGTGCCGATCCTTTGATTCCTGCTGCGATGAGTGAAAAGTTGTATGCTGCTGCTGGTGAACCCAAGCAAATTTTGCTGGTTCCTAATGCTAAGCATAATAATGGAGATGCTTTTTTTAACAGCAGCGAATACCGCAAAACTGTTGTTGATTTTGCCGAAAAATCTAAAATTAGATGAATAAATAGGTTCGTAGTAAGGACTTTAGTCCTGTCTGCTTTGATGCGGACTAAAGTCCTCACTACGAACCTGATAATATTATTTCTATTTTATCTCCAACTTCTAGCTGTAAAACGGATTGAGCGCTGCCGCCGTTAACGGCAATTTCTAGCCAACCGTCAGAACCAATTATGGCTATTAAATCACCAGGCTTGCTGTCGCTGTACGTCTTACCGCTGGGGATGCGAATTAGATCGCAACTATTGCTAATTATCACTGACCAATTGTTACCTATAATGCAATTATTGGGGATATTGGTAATTAGATTGCCGAAGCGATCGACATATTGAACGCAACCTGTCGCACCTGTGGCTGTAACGGCGCAATTTGGTATCTCTAGCTGCACTAAACTTGCAGCGCTTACCGCCCTTCCCAACTCTTCCAACGGCACCCCATTCGCCAAATGAGCGCCCGCTGTGGCGAAAATATCGCGACCGTGAAACGTGCTGCTGGGTTCGGGTGTACGCCAATATTGCGGATTGGTGAGCTCCACAGATGCGATCCTCTTCGAGGGCTTCGCTAACGCACTTTCGCGACTCAACACCCCACTAAACAACCCGTTATCCGGCCCGACAAGGAAGCAACTAGCACATTTCACCGCCACCGCGCGTCTGTTGCTACCCACACCCGGATCGACGACAGCAACGTGTACAGTTTCCGCTGGAAAATAAGCAAAAGCAGTCATCAAACAAAACCTCGCGGCCGCAATATTTTGGGAGGGTATTTGGTGCGTAATGTCAATCACTTTTAACTGCGGGTTGATTTGGGCGATCGCACCTTTCATCACTCCCACATAAACATCGCTCAACCCAAAATCCGTCAGCAGAGTTATAATTCTATTTTTAGACATAGATCCAAAGGTAAGAATATGGTAGCGCAGTGGGAAAACTTTCTGCAAAACTTAGGAGAATGGCACGGTTCCTTCACTCAGCTATCAACGCGGGGAGAGATACTTCAAGATACTCCCAGCATTATTTCTCTTGAAGGACTCAACGACAACAAAACTGTGCGGTTGAAACTGCGGCGTTTCTCCCCAAATCCTAGCGGTGTCGGCGAACCCGAAGTCAGCGAACTTGTTCGAGAATATCAGAGTTTGGGACGAGATATATTGTTTTTTGAGAATGGAAGTTTTTGTCAGGGAACTATTCAACTAGCGCCTTATTCTGAATCTGGTGTCGAGTTTGGTTTTATCTACAATTATCGCAGGTTGCGCTTTGTTCAACTCTACAATACCGACCGCAATTTATCCCAACTTACCTTGATTCGAGAAAAGCAGCCCGATAAAAATGTCCCCGAACGTCCGCCTTTAACTGTTGGGGATTTGCTGGGAGAATGGGAGGGCGAGGCTGTGACGATGTATCCAGACTGGCGTTCACCCGATCGTTATTCTACCAAACTGCAATTGAATTTGCAAAATGGCGATCGGCTCATGCAAAAAATTACTTTTGGCAGCAATGCTAACGTTATCAGTTCTAGCGGCAGCATTGACGGTTCTGTGATTAATTTTAACGAAGGTGCAACACCCGTGCAGGTTTTGCTGCTTCCTGACGGAGGTTCTTGCACTTGTCCGGTGAAAATTGAATCCAGAAAACCTATATTTTTTGAGGCCGGTTGGTTGGTAGAACCTGACTTGCGGTTTCGGATGATTCGCAGTTACAATGATAAGGGTGAATGGGTAAGTTTGACTTTAGTTACTGAACGCAAAGTTAGTCATTAATTCCGTAGGGTCTGGTTAACCAACAATCTTTAATTCCCACAGACAATCTACAAAAACCCGCCTAACCAAACCAGTAAATTCTGATTGCATAAAAGGTTGATTCGGTATCTGGGATGGGTGGGGGCGGGTTTTTTAATTCCGCGATTTGATGAGATGAATTTCGGCGAACCCGCCCCTTGTATCTTAAAAGAGTCAGTCAGTCGATCGCCACGTCATTGATTCAATCATACCGATAATCAGGCGATCGTACAGACTTTCAGTCGATCGAGCCGACAATCAGGCGATCGAGCCGACCATCAGGCGATCGTACCGATCATCAGGCGATCGTACCGACAATCAGGCGATCGAGCCGACAAGTGGGCGATCAAGCCGACAATCAGGTAAATCTAAAGAAACTAGAAAAGTTTCTGAATAAGATGCCAGTTTCAGCAGAAAGTGTTGTTCAAGGACATCAGAAATCGGTGAAGTTGGCCCGCCCCTTAGACTGCATAAGTCTGTTGCGTAGATAAGCTCCCATTACTGATGACAGGCGCACCTAAAGCTGGACAGTATCTTAGGCTCTCGGCATCGCCCGGGAAAGCCTGCATTTACAAGGTTAGTATTCAATTGCCTGTCGGTTCTTTCATAAAATCGGAGTACATCTGGAGCAAACAATGACATCAACAGTCTTAGGTATAGACATCAGTAAAAGAGACTTTCACGTCTCATTACTGAAAGAAGGTCGTGCAACTAAACCCAAAAAGTTTACGAACAATATTCAAGGGTTTGAGAGTTTGCATAACTGGCTTCAAAAACAAAGTGTTGTTGAACTTCATGCCTGCATGGAAGCCACTAGCATTTTGGCGTGAAGCCTTAGCCGAATTCCTATATGGGAATGGCTTTCAGGTTAGCATTGTTAATCCGGCGCGTATTAAAGGGTTTGCTAAAAGCGAACTTCTGAGAACTAAAACTGACTCTGTAGATGCGGCACTGATTGCTCGTTTTTGTGCGGCGATGAAACCGTCTTTGTGGACACCAACCCCGTTGGAAGTCAAGGAATTACAAGCTTTACTGCGACGACTAGAATCTTTGACTCAGATGTATCAACAGGAAGAGAATCGTTTGGAAACAGCTACAGAAACTGTAGCTAAACTTACGAGAGCTCATTTGGAATACATCAAAGAACAACAAGCAGAAATCAAAAAAATGATTAGCGATCATTTTGACCAACATCCGCATTTAAAACAGCAGCGCGAGCTGTTGACTTCGATTCCAGGTATTGGAGAACAGACG
>NZ_JAEQCF010000076.1:0-25511 GCF_020738625.1 Microcoleus sp. PH2017_09_SFU_O_A | reverse complement strand
GTGAGTGCCGACACTACCAGGATGAAGCAGGAAGTAAACGAAGCTCAAAGTCCAATATTGTCCAATCTTGAGTAACTTTGGGTAGGATTTATGTAACGGCTTAGGGGACTCTGTCTTAACCCAAGCGTATTGTATTATTTTAAGCAACTGGGTTTCTGTATTCAGAACTGTTGAAAGTACGATCGCCCTTACGCGATTGAATCAAGGTATTTTGCCATTCTTGGGTCATTACTGAGTTATGAGCGATCGCACTTCCTAATTTAAACCTAATTTTTGTCTAAAAACATATACCACATTTCGCTACAAAAAGTTGCAATTTGAACTCTGTTTTGGTCAAATAAGTAAGCTATCCCTATTTTTAATTATATCTGACGATTCATCAAGTTATTGATTTTTTATTCCTAAGTGTTGCGCCTTAACGACTAAAATTTCACTCGTTGATAAAACACTCGTTTCACATTCTCAGCCACCGTAACGTACAACAGGACGATCGCACCCAACACCAGCACGAAACCCAACGGCAACGGTTGAAACCCCAGCAGCCTTCCCAAAGGTGTCCAGGGAATGACGATCGTCACTCCTACGGTAGCCAGCGTCGCCATCAACAAGTATTTTCCGGGTTTACTGTCGAAAATAGATTTTCGAGTACGAACGACCAGCACAACCATCGAAGCAGAGATGACAGACTCCAAAAACCAGCCTGTTCTAAACTGTTGTGGTTGAGCGTGTAGCAGCAACAGCAGCGCCCCAAATGTCAGGTAATCAAAGATTGAGCTCAGCAAACCAAACACAATCATGAAGTTGCGGATAAACTTGATATCCATCCGGCGCGGTTTGTTGACTAACTCCTTGTCTACGCGATCGGTTGCGATCGTCAATTCCGGGAAATCAGTTAATAAATTCGTTAGCAAAATTTGACTAGGTAAGAGCGGCAAAAAAGGCAGAAACAGGGAAATTCCCGCCATACTAAACATATTACCAAAATTAGCGCTAGTTGCCATGAATACATATTTTAAAGTGTTAGCAAATGTAATCCGTCCTTCCTTAACACCTTCGATTAAGACATTCAAATCCTTTTCCATCAACACAATGTCAGCAGCTTCCTTGGCAACATCCACGGCACTTTCGACTGAGATACCAACATCGGCAGCATGAAGCGCAGAAGCATCGTTAATGCCATCTCCCAGATAGCCTACGACATTCCCCGCTTTTTTAAGGGCGATGATAATCCGCTCTTTTTGATTTGGTTCTACCTCAGCGAAAACATTGGTATTTTGTACTAGGTGCATCAAGGCTTCATCACTGATTTTTTCTAGATCAGATCCAGTCAAAGCTTTTGATTCAGGCAGTCCTACCTGCTGAATAATACTGATAGCAACTGCCTTGCTATCTCCAGTAATCATTTTCGGAGTGATTCCCAGTAATTGCAACTCTTTTAGAGTATCAGCGATGCCAGGTTTTGGCGGATCGAAGAGCGCAAGGTAGCCCAGAAATGTCATGTTTGTTTCATCATCTTTGGTGAAGGAATCTTGCTCACAATCCCGATAAGCCACACCCAAGGCTCTGAATCCTTTACTGCCCAAATCTTCCGCTTGTTGGTGGAGTTTTTGTCGCCGATCCGCAATGTCGATCGTTTTCCATTCAGCAGTTTCAACGGTTGAGCAAACATCCAAAATATTTTTCAGTGCACCTTTGGTAATAATCAAATGCGTGCTGTCTTTTTTGAACAGAATGCTGAGACGTTTGCGGTTAAAGTCATAGGGAACTTCATCGAGCTTTTGATAGCCCGAAATGTCGAATGTTTTGTATTCGCGAATCGCTTTGTCGATCGGATTCACATAACCAGACTCAGATGCGGCATTCAAATAAGCGTAAAGTAAAACCCGATCGCTATTTTCCCCCTCCACATCAACCGCAGAGTGAATTTTCACCTCTCCTTCCGTCAGCGTACCCGTCTTATCGGTGCAAAACACATTCATACTGCCAAAATTCTCGATCGCGGGTAAGCGCTTCACAATCACCCGCTTTTTCGCCATTGTCTGGGCACCGCGCGCCAGGTTAACACTGACGATCGCAGGTAGCAATTGAGGGGTCAAACCCACAGCCAACGCCAGAGAAAACATAAAAGATTCGAGCACAGGGCGATGCAGGTAGACGTTGGCTGCAAAAATTAGAGCGACCAAAACTAGCGTTACTTCCATCAAAAAGTAGCCGAATTTGCTCAGCCCATGTTCAAATTCTGTTTCGGGAGGCCTCAGTTTCAGGCGTTCCGATACTTTGCCGAATTCAGTTTCTTTTCCAGTATGAACAACTACTGCTTTCCCCGTTCCACTAATCACATTGGCTCCCATATAAAGGGAATTGGTGCGTTGATTTAGTCCAGTTTCAGCGGGCAATACACCATTAAATTTGTCAACCGGATAGGTTTCTCCTGTGAGTGCTGCTTCATTCACCGATAAATCTTTTGACTCTAAAACTAGACAGTCGCCGGGAATATTTTTACCTGCACAAAGCACCACAATATCGCCGGGAACTACTTCTTCATTGGGGATTTCTTGAGATTGATTATCCCTCAACACAGTTGCTTTAACTTGCACTAAGGCTAATAATTTTTCGACGGCGTTCGATGCTCCTCGCTCTTGCCAAAATCCTAATAGTCCGCTGATTAGGACGATCGCCAAAATGATGATGGCATCTAGCGCATCTTTCAGAAAAATCGAGAGCACTGCCGCGAAAATCAGAATCACGATAATCGGACTCTTGAACTGATTGAGCAACAGCACGAATGCGCTCGATTTGTGTGTTTGTTTGAGGCTGTTTGCGCCGTACTGGCTTAGGCGTTGTTTTGCATCAGCACGGCTTAATCCTGTGGCTGTAGAGTGCGTCTGCTGAAGCACCTGCTCCGTGGACAAGCTCCAAAATATGGACTGTGGATTCATGATTTTATACCTGATTTGTTTAAAGGTTTTACTATAGCTTTGACAGCCCTAATTTCAGGTGTATGGACACGGCAGTGGTCATTGGTGTCAACTTAACGCCAAACCCCTTCAGAGACTGTTCGCACCGCCCCTACGAATATATTTGAAAAGCACCAGATGCACCCGTTTTAAATTTGCCATCCCTCACGATGCAAACTCATACTCAATCTCTGTAATTCTTCCTTTAAAATAGAGCCGAATGCCTTCTGGATATTCCCATCCCACCTCGCCTTCTAAAGGAATCAGCATCCCATTGCGAACTGAATATTCCCCAAATCTCCCGCACCAAGGCATCGCAGTTAGCTTGTCGCGATAACGAGCCTCAGCCCGCATAGTGGCGATCGCACCTTCAGCATTAAACTGAAATACGACAGAGACAGTGGTTGCACCATCCGTCAAAGTAGCGCGGGCGGAGGTGTCATTAATCGCCTCCCAGCGCACACCTTGACTGGGCAATAGTGCAGTCGGATACCAAGGAGTCTCAGCCAAGAACCGCAATAATTCACCTTGATTGTTTTCAGGCGCACCGTGCATATTTGCAACGGTAAAAAGACCGAGTAATGATGCGTGTAAACTGCCTTCTCCTAACAAATAGGTATCATGAACAAAGGCATTAACTCCTGGTGCCATCTGGATGCGTGCATCCCAATCAAAACCCGGACGTTGAGTCGTCACAAATTGAGTGGCTGTAAACGGACTCCACTTATCTTCAGTTTCACTCAGATTGAACAGTCCCTGCTGAGAGAGTTTGACCGCAGAGGCGATCGCTTGTCCGTCCTTAATTACTGTCTGAAAGAATCGCTGCACGGGTTCTGGCAAGCCTTCGATCTCTTTTTGGTCATAGATTTGGGACTTAATTGTCCGTTGTCCATTGATTAATTTTGCTCGTAATTTATCAGTATCTGACTGCCACCGATATTTGCCGTAAATAGTTGCAATTCCCAAGCTGACAGCGATTAAAATACCAATAATTCCAATCCACTTAATCCACATGATACTTACCTATGTTTGTTGATTTAGAATTTGATAGATTGTGATGATTGTAGCGAAACTATTCCGATCGTTCCTGCGACGAGTAATCCGAAATCTTCTGCAATCCCGAAACTCAAAACGAATAATCAGCATTTATGCCGCCCTACTCACTCAGTCGCTATTTGAGGTTTTTCTCTACCAAATTGCCACAGCAAGATCGCACCTAAGCCGAAGAGATTGACTAGGGAAACTACTAACCCTCCGAAAAACGGAATGAGTGTCAGAACAGTCACGATCGCCAAACCCACCAAAAACTGCTGCTGCAAAGATCGATCGCCCTTACCAACCACACGTTGACCCACAAACAGCGCCACACCTAACGATCCGACTAAAGACGCGATCACCGCCGTCAGACTCAGGAGTGGAATCAGTGGAATCCCAATCAGCGTAATCGCTAGAAACACCGTGGCAAAAACAAAGGAAACAGTCGCCCCGATGCCCCATAGAGCAGTCAAACCGGGGCGTTGATGTAATTGTGTCGCCAAATTCGGCAGGAATTGTGGGCTGCTATGCAAAATAAGTAGTCCGAGAATAGCTGCTACTACGGCGGAACAAGTTCTAAAAAGGGCACTGAAGAAATACTGACCGAAGAAGCTACTTCTGCCGCGATTAGAGCCGTACATCATGCCATGTCGATCGCTAAATGTAGCGCGTTCACCAGTAATAATCGCACCCGGTTCCTGCACGATTTTGCCGCCAAAAGAGTAAGCATCACCCTCTACCCGCGCTCCTTTTTTCAGGATGACATCCCCGCCAAAAGCCATAGCAGTATCCAAAACTCTGGCATTAGAAGAAACAGTAACGCTTCCCCCAAAAGCATGGGCATTTTCGACAACTTGATTCTCTGCTACGGTGATGTTTCCACCAAAGCGAATCAGGTTAGTATTGTTGATATTGATATCAGTCTGCGCCAAGGCATTGCCTGCAAATATTAAGCAAATTGTCGCTAGGAAAGCTAAAATTAATTCTTGCCATTTCATCAAGTTTATCCTCATCAATAAAAAGAATCTGGACTATATTTTATGATATTCAACAAAGCTGAGGAAACTGTGAAGAAAGCTTAGGCAGAATAGCAATAATTTATTTATTTTTTGCAGATTATGCTAGCTTACTCTTTAAAATTGGCGAAGGTACTGTTCTTAAGGAATAGGTTTTATGAAAGCAGGGTTTAATTTATATAATTCTGAGCAATTCAACGGTTTAAATCTCGTCGTGATAAAGCTTGAATCTCTGTTCGCAGTGCGCTAATTTCTGTTTGTAGGGCTTGAATTGTGGTTTGTGCTTGGGTTGATTTTCCCTGAGCAATCACGATCGCAAGTGGTGTCTTTTCTAGTGTCATGGGAACTGATATCAGCTATCACATAGATGGTTCCACAGGCGGGTGTATTGTGGTGCTGCAAACGCTGTTGTTTGTGTTGGCGATGATTTGCTCCAAAACATGGTTTGTTGGTTAGAGTTCGGAATTCAGGGGCGATCGGTGAATAGAGTAGGAGTCGATCGTATGATATCCGGTAGCATCGTCATTACCACACGTATCTAGTATGTGCTAGGGAGTGCGGCACACGTTATTTTGAACTGGCGTTGCACATTTCCAATATGATTTGTCTGGTTTTGTGGGATGCGTGTCTCGTCTGTCGCTTGGGCTAGAGGCGCAAGATATCCAATGCCATTCACTACAACGGAGGGGATCTCTCTCTGGGTTCACAAGAGCATAGCGAGAGCGTGGAAGCCCCCATCTTTCAAGTGGGAGATGAAAAAATTGCCATGCTGCTGGTTAGATATGGGACAGTTTCTATGTAACGCCTTAGCCACTTATAAAGCGGTATGGTAAATTCATTGGCATTTTTCCTGATGGGAGCAATGCGTACTCGAATACACAAAAAAGCAAAAGTTATTTTAGAGGTAATTGCCATATGCCCGTGATGAATAATGCTCATGCTCTGGTTGTTGGTATCGCAAACTACCACAAAATCAATAAGCTTCCAGAAAGTGTTTTGAATGATGCTAAAGATATTTATAATTTGCTGATTAGCCCAGGGCACTGTGGTTATTTGCCTGAAAATGTGCAGTTGTTGCTAGATGATAAAGCAACCAAGGAAAACTTACATCAGGCATTGACTAATTTGGCTCAGGATTGCAACCAAGACTCTACCATTTTCATATATATATCTAGTCATGGTGGGCAGATAGAATCTGGTGAACATATGGGCGAGTATTTGTTGCCAGTACAAATAGACTATACCTCAGAAGAATCATTCGTTGAAACAGCAATTTCTGGCACTCAGTTTACCAAAGCTTTACAGGCGATTCCGGCTAAGAAAAAAGTAGTAATTTTTGACTGTTGTCATGCTGGTGGTATTAGTCAACTTAAAGACGCCAATGCACCTGTTATCAAAGCTGGTTTACCGGAAAGCTATTATAATGTCCTCAAACAAGGACAAGGTACAGTTATTTTAGCATCTTCACGTAGCACTGAAAAATCCTATATCCTCCCTGGTGCAGCTAATAGTCTGTTTACTCAACACTTGCTTGATGGTTTTAGAGGGGGAGCTATTGGCGCAGGTGGTGTAATCCGTATTTTTGACGTTTTTAATTATATGCAACCCAAGGTGACTAGAGATTGCAGCAGTCAGCATCCTGTCCTTATCGCTGAGGTTGAAGAAAACTTCCCCGTGGCACTTTACTTGGGAGGCAAGGTACCAGCACCACTTTCCACGGTATCACCCAACGATGCTTACGAGTATGATGTATTCATCAGCTATCATAGTCAGACACCAGATAAAACCTGGGTTCGTAAGGGTTTGTTACCATATTTAGAATCACAGGGATTACGGGTTTGCATTGATTCTCGCTTCCCGTTAGGTGTACCTATGATTACTAATATTGAACGCGCTATTGAGAAAAGTCGCTATACACTTGTGGTTTTGTCTCCTGCTTACTTAAGCAGCAGTTACGCCGAGTTTGAGAATTTGATCTCTCAGCACTTAGGACTAGAAGAGAGCAAGTATCGTTTAATAGCAGTTAGGCGAGAGCCATGCTTACCAAGACTAGGGCTACGCGCTCTCACCTTGCTGGACATGACTGATGAAGATGAGTTTAAAACTGAGGTAGAGCGATTAGTTTATCAACTGCACCAGCCAGTATCCAGAAGAAATGATTGATGTAGGTAAGTAAGCCTACCTAAAAAACAGAATACCAGATCCCCGACAACTTCGGCGAAGTCGGGGATTTAAAAGAAGAGCATTTTATAGCGTGTGTAAATAACAATACTCCAGATTATATACATGATAAAAACGACAAAATATCACCTGTTTATCTCCTATGCTAATGCTGACAGTGATTGGGTAAAAGGATACTTACTGGAAAAGTTAAAACAGGCTAATATACACTACCACTCGGAAGAAACATTTGGTCTTGGAAAACCGAAGATAGAAGAATTTGAAAATGCTATTAAGCACAGCGATCGCACTTTACTCGTAATTTCCCGTGCTTACTTAGCAGACTTAGAAAATGGTTATAACAGGTTCTTCAACTTGATGGATCAAGATCATGGGGTGCAAACTAGAACTTCGCGAATTATTCCCCTAATCTTAGAACAAGTTACGCTGCCACTCAGACTTAATTTTCTGACACCACTACTTGCGACCAATGTACAAGAGCGGCAGGAAGCTATTGAAAAGCTTCTTCGCGAATTATTGCAACAGGAACCTTCGTCTGATACCCCAGCGAAGCCACCTTGTCCGTATCCTGGGATTAGACCTTTCGACGAGGGCAATAGCCATCTGTTCTTTGGACGTGACCAACTAATCGAAGAATTAATTCAAAGCCTACGGAGTTATCAGTTTATAGCAGCTATTGGAGCCTCTGGTAGTGGGAAATCCTCACTGATTTTTGCAGGCTTAATCCCAAAACTTAAAAAGAGCGGTCTTTTCGGTAAAGGTGAATGGCTGGTTTGTAAAGTACGCCCTAGTAATGTACCATTACAAATTTTGGGAACGGCTTTAAATACAGACTTAGCTGAACTTGATGGGGTCGTAGATCAGATGTTAAAAACCCAACCCAAAGCAGAACACCTTTTGTTAGTTATAGACCAATTTGAGGAATTATTTACCCTTGAGTCAAAAGATGATATATTACATTTTCAGAAAGGATTGCTGGGTTTAGTTAAAATTCCTAAATGCTATGTGATTATAACTATTCGAGCTGATTTTTATGGCAATTTGATGGCATCACCACTATGGGAAATAGCTGAAAATCATTTATTAAATATCAAGCCTCTGGATGAAAAAGGGCTGCGACAAGCAATTACCGAGCCAGCGAAAAAATCTAAACCTATGGTGTTTGTAGAGCCAGAATTATTGGAGTGCTTTGTATCAGAAGCAGCAGGAGAACCTGGGATTATGCCATTTGTTCAGGAAACTTTGGTGCAGTTATGGGAGAAACAGAAACAGTCATATTTGACATTAGAAGATTATAAAAGTTTAGATTTTCCTGACAATGATAACACTACTAAAGTTAAAGGCTTACAGGCAGCAATTTCTTATCATGCCAAAGCAACATTTAATCAACTGAGTCAATCAGAACAAGTAATTGCTCGTCGCATCTTTGTGCGCCTAGTGCAGTTTGGTGAGGGACGAATTGATACGCGGCGTCAACAGCCTGTTGATGCTTTACGAAATGCTAGTGAGAATTTTTCTGAATTTGAAAATACGTTACAGCACTTAGTAAAGCATCGTTTGCTTACTCTCACTGGCGAGAAGGAAGTGGCTACTGAAAGTGACCAGGAGAAAAGGGACAATAGAAAAGTGGATATTGCCCACGATGCATTAATTAACGGCTGGCCAACCCTTAAACGGTGGGTAGACAAGCAGCGCCAAGCAGAGGAAGAACGCCGACGTTTGGAGTCTAAAGCAGCAGAATGGATACGCCTTAAGCGTAGAGCTGGTTTATTGGATGCAGAAGAACTTTTGGAAGCTAAAAAGTGGCAATCTAGTAGCGATGCTGCTGAGCTAGGTTGGAGTGAAGACTTACAGAAATTCATCAATGTTAGTGACTTAGCTATTCAAAAAGCAGAAAAACAAAAGCAAACAACCAGACAGCGTATTTTTGGAGGACTAATAACAGTAGTATTAATCGTTTCTGGGTTTGGTGTATCAGCAGAATATCAACGAGGACAAGCAGAATTTCAACGAGGGCAAGCAGAATATAGAGAAAAAACTACTAAATCGCTTCAGTTAGCCACTGCTTCTGAAGCAAACTTAAATGTAGATACTACCCGCAGCGTTTTACTAGCGATACAAGCCAATATAATTCAGGAAACACCTCAAGCTGCTCAGGCTTTATGGAAGGCTTTTCAGCAAAATCACGAGCAATTACAACTAAAGCATGATGGCAAAGTTCTTTATGCTGAATTTAATCCTATAAATTCAAAACAAGTGCTAACGGTTAGCGATGATAGCACCGCAAAAATCTGGAATTTGGACAAGCCTAGTCAGAATCCTATAGTGTTAAAAGGACATACCAAGAGTGTTACTTATGGTAACTTTGATGCAAAAAATCCTCAACGAGTATTAACAGTCAGTAACGATGGTACTGCCCGCATTTGGGATATTAATAATGTTAAAAAACCGATAGTCCTTATTAGCGATAGCACGCAACCTATCAGCTACGGCCGGATTAATCCCAACAATTCTAATCAAGTCTTAACAGTTAGCCAACGTGCCGCTAAATTATGGGATATCAGTAATCCTCAAGCTCCTAAAATGTTAAACAGCTTACAAGGAAGTGAAGGGGAAGTTTGGACTGTTATCTCTGACTCTAAAAATTTTAATCGGGTCATAATCAGCAATAACGATATAACAAGGACATGGGATTCAAGTAAATCTGATAAACCTGTAATTTTAACAGGCGATCAAGCAACTATTTGGCAGGATATTTTTGAGCATAAAAATTCTAGTTTTTATGGTGCTGTCAATCCAGTAGACTCGAATCAGGTCTTAAAAATTAGTGCAGATGGGAAAGTAAAAATATGGGATATTAAAAAATCTAGTGCTATCTCCACTCTTTACGGTCATACAGCACCAATTAGATGGGCAAGCTTTGATCCTAAAAACCCCAAGCGAATCTTAACAGCTAGTGAAGATAAAACAGCACGGATCTGGGATATTAGTGATAAATCATCTATAATGATATCTAATCGAAAAGGTAAGCAAGGCTCTAGCATTGTATCTGCGTCTTTCCGTCCCGACGCACCAAATATATTATTAACTGTCGCTAGAGACGGTACTCTCACTAACTGGAATATTAACAACCTCAAAAAGAACCAAATATTACCAAAAAAACTTGATTCTATGGAGGATGCTCGGATTGACCCCAATAATCTAAATCGCATTGCAACTGTTAACAGAGATGGTATTGCAAAATTAACAACAGATAAATCTGTAATTCCATTAATAGCTAATGGCAGAGTAGAAAGTATTACTTTTGATCCAAATAATTCCAATCGTATACTAACAGTAAGCAATATTACATCAATAGCAACAGTTTGGGATGTGAGTAGCAACCCTCCTAGAAAGTTGCAAGAGCTAAAAGCACCACCCAGCAGTCCGATGAACCAAGGCGAATTTGACCCCAAGGACTCAAATCGTGTAGCAACAGTTGGCGGTGATAGAATAGTCAGAATCTGGAATCTTAAGCGACATAATAAACCAGAAAAGGAATTGACTGTAAGCCAAGACCAATTATGGCACGTCAGCTTTGACCCAAAAGATTCTAACCGTATTTTAACAATGGGAAGTGATCCAGTAGTGCGTGTCTGGGATATTGCCAGGGATAAAGTAATAACGGAATTAGCTGGACACAAAGGTGTAGTAAGATACGGTAGCTTTGACCCTAAAAATTCTAATCGAGTGCTAACTGTTGGTGACGATGGTACTGCTCGTGTATGGGACTTAAGAAATCCAGATAATCCATTAATTCTCAAGGGAGATAATCAAAAGATATTTTATGGTAGTTTTGATCCCAATAATTCTAATCGAGTGATAACAGTAGATAGCGAAGGAGTAACAAGAATTTTTAAGATAGGTGGCAAGGAATTATTATCTCTTGCCTGGAAAAATGCTAGTCGTTGCTTTAATGAAAAGGAAACAAAAGATTATGACTTGAACAACCAAGATTTTTGGAGCCGATTGTCTGCATATCTTAACAATAAGCAATCAATATCTACTCAAAATCAGCGTCCACATTGTAAGTAACTAATTCTGGAGATTAAACATGAAAAACAAACTTGTCATCACTTTGCTGTTATTGTCCACCAGTCTGTCAGTTGCGCTGACAGGATGTAATCCGAGTAGTAACTCTCAAAACAACAGCTCTCAAAACAACAGCTCTCAAAATAATAGCTCTCCAATAAAAGCACCTGAATGGAATGAAGTAAAAGTAATAATGAAAAAACCAGTAATCAGCGTGGAGGATTTACAGAAAATTAGTAGATACGATTCTTATCAAAGCAGTGAAAATGAAATTGACGAAATAATAGATATTTATAATTCCAGTAAAAATCCAAAAATTAGGATGAAGCTACTAAATATACTGGATCGCAATTTATCTTACAATTTATCTAATCTCAAACAAAGTAATAATTTTTCAAAACTCTTAACTTTATATCAAAATATTGTTAAAAGTAATGATAAAGCTCTAGCTCCCATAGCTTTAAAGGGACTTGTATTTGTAGAAGGAGATTCTCAAAGTCCAAAATGGCAAGATTGGTCTTGGTCAAAAGAACTTATTATTTTACTAGAAGAAGCTGTCAATAAAAAACTTTATAATTTATCTGCGTTGGGATATTATGAGCAATTAGCTTTAGCTAATAAATACCCAAATTCACTTTTTACCAAAGGTTGTAAAGAATACGTGAAATTTTCTGGGGGTAAATATTTTGGTGGTGGTGATGAAGATGCAGATGCAGATGCAGATGCAGGTACAGTTTTTAGACAGCCATTTATTCCTGGCAAAGAAATAGCTCATTTGAAAGAGTTTGTAAAAAAATATCCTGGACACCCTGGTTCAAATGATTCACTATATCGTTTGGCGCGTGCTTATGAGGTACAAGGAGATTATGGAAATGCAATAGTATATTATTACGACTCATCTAAAGCGCCTGATGGTCTTTTGATATCTGAGGCAAAAGAAAGAATTCTTCTGATTATGGATTTATTGATGTCTAGCGAATTACTAGCTAAATTTCTCACTAACCACCCTAATCATCCTCTAACTGGATATATTAAATATAGTAGAGCAGTTCATTTAATACGGGAATATGAATATTCACTTGCTGAATCTGAACTTGAGGATTTTCTAAAAAATTACCAAGATGGTAAATATCCACTTCAAGCAGACTTTTTTAATGAAGAAGCATATGTTGGATCGACTTTTTTGACTAAGGTAAAAGAGCAATTAGACCAAGTAAAAAAATTGGCTAAAATTCGCAATCAACAACCTAGTGATAAAAATTTGTATGAGGAAGCTAAGTTATGGATTGATGAGCATCAAATAGATGATGGATTTACTGCATATAATTATCTGTGGAAACGAGGCTTAAGCACCACACATTACAATCTTGTTCCTCCAAAATGGGAAGGTATTATCACTTATAATGCAAAAACAGTAACTGCTGACTTTATAAAGAAAACCAACGAGAATTATAAATCGCAAATTAATTACTTGAGAAGTATAGAGTTATTTGAACAGCTCATTAAACAGTATCCCAAGTCTGAGCTTGTTGAAAAAGCTAAATATTCTATTGCTCTGAACTACTACTATTTGTGGGGACGTGAATATCCGACATTTTTAGAAAATACAATTTCTTCGGAAAATCTTGCAGTTAATAGCTTTGAAGAATTTGTTACAGAATTTCCCAAGAGTTCTATGGCAGATGATGCCTTGTATACAATTGCGTATATCAGGATTAGAAATGAAAGTAATGATTCACAAAAAGCTGCTGAGGAAGCACTGCAAAAGTTATTAAATAATTATCCCAATTCAAAGATCAAAAAACAGGCTGAAGAATTGATTAAACAAATAGTTTACAAGCCTTAGCTGATTTAATCTCACTTGCCTAACCCTCTGCCACTTTGCGGCCTGCTAACAGAACTTGGGGCTCAGCAATCAAGAATGAGGACACGGCAATGCCGTTTCCCTACAATTAATCTGGGTAGGGACTAAGGCACTGCCGTCTCCTCCATTTCTATCTTTCTGCCTTCATCAACAAGATTATTAGAAATCAAAACAGGTAGAGCTTCAGAAGCTTTCAAAGACCAGGTGTTATCCGCAGTCAAATCCAAAATAGTCTGGTGATAGTTACTCAAACTTTCTCGATGTCCAATGCTCAAAAACGTCATACCAGAGGCTTCTAACAGTTGGTATAAATGCTTTTCATTACTAGGATCGAGGGCGCTAGTAGCTTCATCTAAAATTGCGTAGCTAGGTTTATTTAGCAGCAGACGTGCGAAAATTAGGCGCTGTTGTTCTCCCAAAGATAGAAGCTCTGCCCAGTTTTGTTCAGTATTAAATCATCCATACATTTGCTCTAAGTTAGGTAAATTCACCTGCATCAAAATTTGCCTGAGCTGCGAATCTTCAACTTCCGAATCCATATTTGGATACAGCATTTGATCTCGCAACGTCCCTAAAATCATGTAAGGCCGCTGCGACAAAAACAACATTTCATCCAGGGTAGGCCGCGAAATTGTGCCACTTCCTGCATCCCACAGTCCAACGATCGCCCTTAGCAAAGAACTTTTCCCGCACCCGCTAGGCCCTCTCACCAGCAAACCCTCACCAGTAGAGAGTTTCACAGATAGATACTCGACCAAAGTCCGTTGGCGATTCGGTGTTTGGAGAGTCATATTCTCGATCGCCAGTCGATCGGCAATTTCAGTTTTGATACTTGTTTTCTCAACGCCCTCAGACTCCTGAGAAGTTAAGCGATCGGTTTCCAAACACTCTAAAAAGGTGTATAAACGCTCGACACCCGCGCCAAAAGTAGCGAGGGATTGAAAGCGTGCCACAATTAGATTGAGCGAGAAAAAGACTCGAATAAAAGCTCCTTGCGCCTCGGTAACTTTACCAACTTCTAAATCACCCGCAAAAATGCCGGGGGCGACTACAATTGCTGGCAGAATGAAGGGAATAAATTCATAGGCGTTGGTCAAGATATTGAGATTTAACTCCCAAAAGATTAAGCGCTTGAAGTTATCAAATGCTTCGGCAAATCTGCCTTTGACTTGAGCTGACTCACGCGGTTCTCCCTGATAAAAGGCGATCGCCTCCGCATTTTCTCGCACCCGCACTAAACTAAACCGAAAATCAGCCTCTTTTTTAAGCTGCCCAAAATTGAGTCGCATCAAGGGCTTCCCAAATACCCCAACAGTCGCCAAGGTGCCAACCAGCGCGTAGAGCACCAAAAACAAGATTAATGGCTTAGAAATGCCCCAGAGTACCCCACTAAATGCCGCCACCGCTAACAAAGAATCAACAACTACTAGCAGTAGTTTTAACGATTCTTGGGTAAAACTTTTGACATCTTCAGCAATCCGCTGATCCGGGTTATCAATGTCAGCATCGGCATGATTTAGATGATAAAATGCCCGATTCTGGAAATAGCGATCGACAAAATAGTTAGTCAGCCATCGCCGCCACTCCAAGCCCAGGCGATCGCGCAAATAATCATAGCCTGCATATAATGGTGCATAAATAACTAATGTCCCGGCAAAAATTAGAATTGTTTGCCAAAATCTAGCTTCATCGTGAGCAGACAATGCCGAAATTAGCTCGCCTCGCTTGTTGTTGAGCAGCACGCTCAGTCCCGTGTAGCCAAAGGATAACAGGATGACTAATAGCAATAAGCCGCGCGCCCGCCATTTTTCGTCGCTTGACCAGTATGATTTGGCGATCGACCAGAACTGTTTGAGTATAGTTAGATTAAATCGTTGCATTACTTTTTTCATACAAAATTGCTCACCTATTTAATATAATAGGAAAACAGGATTGAAAGCGCAAAACTTCCAAATCTTGGCTTTGAAAAATAGCAGGTGTGTCAAACTGTGTCCAGGAAAGATGGCAGCGCGATCGGCAAGGAGTAGTAGCGGAACATCGCCCCTCGTTCCATAAATTGCTCCATCACCAGCAATCTTTTAGAGCAAGATAGTGATTAGAATGCGGATAAATAACCAAACTGGGATAAATTTAATGGGTTTGAGCGATCGCCTAGAACTCACGACTCACAGGAATAGCGATCGCTCACCGCAAACCCTTTAGCAGATAGATAATTGAGGCAATCGCCTAGAACTCACGACTCACAGGAATAGCGATCGCATACCGTAAAGCCTTTAGCAGATATATAATTGAGGCGATCGCGTTTGAATTAGAGTTAAAATCTATAGTAATTTATGGTTAACGCCAAAATTACAATGTAATTGAGTAGGAACCGTATAATGGCACTGACCTTTCAAAAGCTAGAGCTAGGAAGAAGCTTAGACGTTTTTCCAGATCAGGCTCGTAACACGGGTTATCTAAGCCCCAATAATTGGGATGATTACGGTCATAAGACCTTATTTAACCTCACAATCTTTGATGAGCAAGGTAATGAGCAGACTATCGGTAACATTAAAATAGGCTTTGTTGGTCAAGATGGGGGATGGACTCAAGAACAAATTCCAGAGCAATTTGAGGTGTTGCCCGAAAATTTTTATTCTCTTGGTCAGGATGCTGATTACTACAAAAATGTAGTAGAAAAACTTTCTCAAGAAATAGCTATTAATGTTCTCACTGCTCTCGGCGATGTTGTACATGATTCTAATCGCCTTCAACTTGCTGAAAACAAAGGAGCTTTTCAGACTTCTTTACTTAGGTTTGTGAACCGCACGTCCATTGACAATCAGTTCAGAAGAATTCTGCGCCATGAAGCCGAACTCACTGAATATAATTTCTCCTATGAGAAGGAGGCTAATGCTCGTTATTCAGGAATAAGCGTCGAGTTTACTGTTAAGCCAAATACTAAACCTTCTTCTAATATCCATATACTAATTGGTCGTAATGGAGTAGGAAAAACAACCCTGCTGAATAATATGGTTAATGCACTTCTTCCTGAGAATGGTGCGATAGAGGAAACTGGCTGTTTTTATACTCCATCACAATCGAATGGAACTACAACAATCAATGATGATTACTTTGCTGGTGTTGTTTCTGTTTCATTTAGTGCTTTTGATCCTTTTACTCCTCCCGATGATCAGCCTAATGCTAATGCTGGAATGCGCTACTACTATGTAGGGTTAAAAAAGCGCTTGGATCAACAAGGTCAGGACACTTTGGGTCTGAAAAATAAAGATGATTTGTGTAGCGATTTTACAAGCAGTCTAAAAATATGTTTTGCGTTAACAGCGAAGAAAGCCCGTTGGATAAATGCGGTTAAGACGTTAGAGTCAGATTTTAATTTTGCTGAAATGGATTTGTGTGACCTTAATAACGTATATGCGGCGGATCAATCCGACAATCAACAGACGTTTTCTGAAAAAGCAACAGCACTTTTCAAACGAATGAGTTCAGGTCACGCCATTGTACTTTTAACCGTTACAAAACTGGTTGAAACGGTCGAAGAAAAAACCTTAGTTCTGCTTGATGAGCCTGAAAGTCATCTTCATCCACCATTATTATCAGCATTCACACGAGCGTTATCTGATTTGCTGGTTAATCGTAATGGCGTAGCAATAATCGCCACTCATTCGCCAGTAGTGTTACAGGAAGTGCCTAAATCTTGCGTTTCGATCCTCCGAAGAACTAGGCTCATTGCAAATGTCGATAGACCAGAAAGTGAGACATTTGCAGAAAATGTGGGGATTTTAACGCGAGAGGTTTTCGGATTAGAAGTTTCCAAATCTGGATTTCACAACTTATTGGATAACTCTGTCGCTGAAGGTAAGAGCTACGAAGAAGTAGAACAAGAATATCAGCATCAACTTGGTTTTGAGGGGAAAACTATTTTACGTTCGATGATAATGATTAGAGATTCGCAATTGGGAGCTATCGAATGAGGGCTTTAGCTACACCAAATGACGATCCTCAAGAAGTATATCAAAAATGCATCAATAGCATTACAGATGACGATTTACGCACACGCCTCAATCTGGTAACTAACGAGATTGTGGTTGCAGCAACCAATTACAAGCAAAAAGTAAAGGCTAAACAGCTTTATTCCATTCCAGCAAATAACTGCGAGGATAATAAAAACGCTTTAGGCACAGTGACTAAAAAGGAGCTGAAAGATGTTTATAGCTCACATATGGTGGGAAGATCAAAACCAGCAAGAGCGATCTATGACTCGTTGTTATCACAGTCTCCTTTAGGTAAATGTCCATTTTGTGGCTTTGGTCAAGCTTCTACTTTAGATCATTACCTGCCTAAAGCTAAATATCCTCAATTCTCGGTTCTCCCATTTAATTTAGTACCATCCTGTAAAGATTGTAATACAGGTAAAAGCACGGCAATTGCGACTACAGCAGAAGGGCAAAGCCTACATCCTTATTTTGATCATCAGAACTTTATTGATGATCAATGGCTCTATGCGGAGGTAATACAAACGATACCTGCAACTATTCGCTTTTTTGTTAAAGCTCCAGAACATTGGGATGATATATCTAAAACACGAGTTCAGTCGCACTTTAACGCCTTTAAGTTGGCTTCACGATATTCAGTGGAAGCTGGCGACCAACTTGCTTGCCTGAGATATTTGTTAGTCAATTTACATCAGTTATCGGGTCTAAATGGCATAAGACAACATTTAACTAGAGAAGCCCAGTCTTATTCTCGTCTGCATAGTAATTCTTGGCAAACAGCTATGTTCCAAGCTCTTGTAGCAAGTGATTGGTATTGTGATGGTGGCTTTCAATTATAGATGGTTGGCTTAGTTTTTGAATTTTGATAGGTTCTAGGCGATAACAAAGACTAATAATTGTTGAGGCGATCGCCCAAAACTCACGACTCACAGGAATGGCGATCGCTTTAGGGTGAGTTAATGAAATGTAACGCTCCTTATTTTTGTTTGAACGAAAGCATTCTGTTCGGAAATGTAGGGAGTGAGAGATTTTCCAAGCACATCAAGGTAAAAACTTCGCTACACAATCGATCGCACTACTCCACCCTCAACTCGTAGGGCAGCCCCATTAATCGCAGAAGCTAAGGGACTGGCAACAAACGCAACTAACGCAGCAACTTCAGACGTTGAAGCAAATCGCTGAATTAGGGAAGATGGACGCATCTTAGTAAAAAACTCTTTCTCAACTTGTTCGATCGAAATATTTTGATCCTTCGATAATCCCTGGATAAAGTCTTCCACCCCTTCAGAGCGAGTTGGCCCCGGCAATACCGTGTTTACAGTTACATGACTGCCCACGGTTGTTTCCGCCAAACCGCGACTCAACGCCAATTGTGCAGTTTTAGTCACGCCATAATGAATCATTTCGGCGGGAATATTCAAAGCAGATTCACTAGAGATGAAAATAATCCGTCCCCAATCTTGCTTCAGCATCAGCGGCAAATAATGGCGCGAGAGCCGCACACCGCTCATCACATTCACTTCCAGAATGTTCATCCACTCTTCATCGGAGATATCTTCAAAGGCCTTGGAGCCATAAATTCCTAAGTTATTCACCAAAATATTGACTTCTGGTACTTTTTGAAGTAGCAATTCAACTCCGGCTGGCGTTCCCAAATCGGCAGCAATTCCTTGAAGTTTGGCATTCGGCACACTTTGCTGAATGCGATCGATCGCATTATTTACGCGATCTTGCGTTCTGCCATTGACAATGACCGTCGCTCCTTCTTCGGCAAGTGTGGTAACAATTGCCAGTCCAATTCCACCCGTTGAACCACTAACCAATGCAACTTTGCCTGATAGTTGGAGATCCATATTTTTTTAAACCAAATAACGTCAAACAATTCTCTACAACTTGGGTTAAATTAATCGATCGCACCCTAATCCAACTTTACCACCATTTTGCCAATCATATTAAACAGATTATTCGGGCCTGGCTGCGGCTTGTTGTAACCAGAGATGCTGCCACAAGCGATAATTCGGCCGTGCACGCGCAAGGCTGAAAGCGCCGCTTCAAGGGTTTCGCCTCCTACATTATCGAAATAAACATCAATTCCGTCCGGTGCCGCTTGGTTCAATTGTTCGAGGACTGGGCCAGAATTGTAATTGAAAGCGCGATCGAATCCGCATTCTTCTAGCAGAAACTTGACTTTTTCCGCTGAACCTGCTGAGCCGATAACCTGACATCCGCGCAATTTTGCCAGTTGTCCCGCCACACTTCCCACCGCGCCCGCAGCACCCGAAATAAAAATCACATCGCCTGCTTTAACATCTACCAAATTCAATCCAGCCCAAGCCGTCATCCCCGTCATACCGATCGCACCGAGATAAACCGATAGCGGTTGAATTTCGCTGCTGACAGGATGCAACTCTTTGGGCGCTGCGGTGAAGTATTCCCGCCAGCCAAAGTTGGAAGTGACGGCATCACCAGGCTTGAATTCTGGGGCACGCGATTCGATGACTTCGCCGACTGCGCCGCCTTGTAGAACTTTACCTAACTCGAAGGACGGAACATAGGATTTGCTCTCGTTCATGCGTCCGCGCATATACGGATCGACTGATATATAGCGATTGCGAACGAGCACTTGTCCGTCTTGAAGTGGCTTTATTTCGGTTTGGGCGATCGCAAAATTAGCTGCGGTTGGCATCCCGTTGGGGCGGGAGACTAGGTGAATTTCGCGGCTCATGATATCTGTCATAATTTGCTCCTAACCTGTAAAAGTTGACTGTTTGGGTAAGTCCTGTTGAACTCAGAATTATCCAACCAGCTCAACTAACTTGTAATTCGATCAATGTTTGTGTCCCAGCAGCGTCACTAATCCGAAGCGCTACCATCACACCGAGTGAGTTTTGTCCCGTTAAAACTTCAGTTGGTGAATCGATCGTGTGAGCGTAAGTCACCTCATCTTTACCAACTTCAATCACCAAATCATCTCCTTTTCCAGGGCGATCGTAAACCATCGCATGAAGCGGTGAATTCTTAATCAGTTCTGCATCACCGACTTCTGAACCGATGATTTCGATCGAAATACGCCGTCCGCGATTGCCATCGGTAAACTGATCGAAAAATTCACCCCATCGCTCGCGGGGCACAGATTTGTTGATTTCAATCTTGTTGGTCATTTCCATTTTATTCACCATCATGATTCCTGTAAAAGAGTAGTAAAAAGCAATTGAGCATGAGAGGGCTGTTTTATTCTCAGGAAAACGAGGTTTTTGTAGGGTCGTGCCCCCGTGCCGACCCTCTCATCAACCTGACGGACTCTTGGGAGTGGAATACTCCCCTATTGTTGTTAGTTGAAAGCCTTAGACTGCGATCGACATACTCATTTCCTGACTAATTCTGTCTAGCATTTGCTTCGCCTGACTGACATCGTGATTGCTACCTGTCACCAGGATAATAAACTCGCCTGCTTGGATTTGAGTGTCATACTTCACCACCTCATGCTTCGGGATTCCTAAGCCTCCCAAGGCACCAGCCAATCCTCCTACAGCAGCGGTACCAACGCCACCAACAACCGTTCCTTCCAACCAACCCGCCAACACCCCCGCAATGGGGCCAGCAACGACTATAGGAGCCATTCCCGGAATAAACAGCACTCCAGCCCCGGCTAAAATGCCAAATAAACCTCCGACGAAGCTACCCCAATAACCACCACCTGCGGCTCCAGCTTTGGCTGTATCTTTCCAGGTGAGAAATCCGCGCACGTGTTCAGTTGTGTGGTAGTCTTTGCCAATTATCGAGAGCTTTTGCATATCGAAGCCTTTTTTTTGCAGCTCCAATACAACTCTTTCAGCTTCTGAATGGGAGGGGAAATGACCAACAATTGTATGTGTGTATGACATGAGTTTGTTTCCTTTGTTATTTGTCCGCATGACGGACAAAATTTTTGATTTTTGATTTGCTTTTTATCTTTTAACGTTCGATTTCACCTCGTCGAGTTTCGATTGAATCTCAGCTTTGGTTTCTTTCGCCGTTCACTGAAACTTTAACAAGAATTTCCCAATATAATCTCTACCTTTTGATTGAATATTCACACAAATTTTCAAGCCTAATCTATACCTTTTGAATATTTTAAGAGGATTTTATGACAAACAAAAACAGCGGAATAATTGCCATTATTCCGCTCACAAGCATCTATTCTAGATTAGGTCAAATTTGGCGCATTTGAAAAGCGAAAGTCAGGACACGGCAGTGCCGTGTCCCTACAATTAATCTGCGTAGGGAAACGGCACTGCCGTCTCCTCTTCCTACAATTAATCGGCGTAGAGAAACGGCACTGCCATCTCCTCCTACAATTAATCGGCGTAGGGAAACGGCATTGCCGTCTCCTCTTCCTACAATTAATCTGCGTAGGGAAACGGCACTGCCGTCTCCTCTTCCTACAATTAATCGGCGTAGGGAAACGGCACTGCCGTCTCCTCCTACAATTAATCGGCGTAGAGAAACGGCACTGCCATCTCCTCCTACAATTAATCTGCGTAGGGACACGGCATTGCCGTCTCCTCTTCCTACAATTAATCAGCGTAGGGAAACGGCACTGCCGTCTCCTCTTCCTACAATTAATCAGCGTAGGGAAACGGCACTGCCATCTCTTCCTACAATTAATCTGCGTAGGGAAACGGCATTGCCGTCTCCTCTTCCTACAATTAATCGGCGTAGGGAAACGGCATTGCCGTCTCCTCCTTACTTAGTAGTTCCCGCAGCAGTTGTGGCATCTAATCTCGTGCAAATCGCTTTCAAGGTAGCTGCTTCGGCTTCTTCCATCGTCGCCATTGCGAATAAAATCGCTGTATTCGCATAGTCTTCAGCTTTATCCGCCCGATGTTCGAGTTTCTTGACTTCGCGACTCGTCTTCCATTCCTCGACGTTCGACTTCACCTCAGATTCTGTTTCCTCGAATTGAGTTTGGAGCTTTGCCCGATACCGATCAAATTCTTGTTTCTTAGCTTCTAGATTTGTCTTCATTTCGTCGAGTTTCGATTGCAGCTCAGCCTCAGTATTTTTCGTTGCAGATTGAACGCTTTCCTTCAGCAATTTTGCCCGGTCTTCAATCGCTTCTAAATTGTCGTGGAGTTGTTTGGTGAAGTTGTCAATTGTCGTACTCATGGTGATTCCTCTAGTTGAGTTTATCGGACTTGTCGATAGTGTTATTCAATTGCCATTGGGCCACAAAAGTCTTTGTTGTTAGTGACCTCATCTACTGGTGAAAGACTGAAACAACTCTTTAATGATTTGATGCTGCTGAGTTATTATTTTCAATACTAGCTTTAAAATGTGAAGGAAATCTGAGGTTTTTGTAAAATAAATATATCGCTAATTTATCACTATAGAGATGTGTTTTGGCGCATCAGAACGGTTGTCAATTCCGGCTGCGCCGGAATGACAAGCGAGGATACGGCAGTGCCGTTTCCCTACGCCAGATAATTGTAGGGAAACGGCACTGCCGTGTCCTGATTTCTCCCAAATACGGGCTGTGGATTGATTATTTGATACCTGATTTTTAAATTTTACACAAGCAACCTTTGCTGCTAGAACTAATGTTTTCCCGTCTCTGACTATGGCCTGACTTTTGTAGTTTGTTTCAACAGTTCAAACCAAAGCAAGCTAATCAATCCACCGCCCAAGCAGATCGCAAGATCGATCGCACTTAGCAGAGAAAAGCTAAACAAATGACGCAAAAACGGGACATACAGCACCAACCCAAGGAACAGCAGTCCCCCACCAAGCACCCACCACAGCGCAGGATTTGGGGATTTCAGTATTTTAAAGCTGAGGTGCGAGGTTGAACCGGGAGCTCAAAATTAGTCCTAAATTTGCCAAAATTAACGTCGTAAACGTTAACGCACGGGCATCAAATTCGCCTTGTCTGCGATATAGGGCGATCGCAAAAATCGCCAGCACGATCGCCAAAATTCCGCCCCCTTGCAACACAGCCAACGAGAGCGTTTTCTTGCCAAATAAAGGTTCTTTGGGGTTGCGGGGAGGGCGCTGCATCACCGTTGCTTCTGCGGGTTCGGCTTCTAAGACGATCGAGCAAGCTGGATCGATAATTAAATGTAAAAATGCCACGTGAACCGGAAGCAATACTAACGGCAACTTAAACAATACTGGAATCAAAGACATTCCGGCGATCGGGATATGAATCGCAATCAGATATGACATGGCTTTGCGGAGATTGTCAAAAATTCTGCGCCCCAGTTTGACTGCTTGGACGATCGACGAAAAATCATCATCTAATAACACTAAAGCCGCAGATTCACGAGCCACATCCGTGCCTCTCTCGCCCATCGCAATCCCGATTTGAGCAGCTTTGAGAGCAGGAGCATCATTCACTCCATCCCCTGTCATGGCAACGACTTCGCCTTTGGATTTTAGGGCATTAACTAACCGCAACTTGTGTTCGGGAACGGCTCGTGCAAAGATATTTGTACTTTGAATCCGCTGCTCTAATTCAGCATCGCTCATGCCATCTAATTCTGATCCGGTGACAATGGCTCCCATCTGCATCAATTCAACTTGACGGGCAATACTTTGAGCAGTTTCTGGATAATCACCGGTAATCATTACGACTCGAATTCCAGCGCTATAACATTCTTGAATCGCCGCCTTAACGGTTGGACGTACTGGATCGGACAGTCCCACTAATCCGATAAATTCAAACGGAAAGTCATGTTGTTTTTCCGGTAAACGATCGATATTCAGCGACGGGTGAGGTGGCAAAAATGGCGGCGGCGCACCAACAAGTGAGGCTTTGGCAACACCTAATACCCGCAATCCTTGACTTGCCATTTGACTAACTTGCGCTGCCATCATTTGCTGCTGTTGGGGCGTGAAATGGCAGAGATCCGCGATCGCCTCCGGTGCTCCTTTTGCCGCAACTTCATACAATTTGCGATTCGGCATAGCCGACGCTTCGCTAACGGCTGACTCCCAAACGTGAGACATTGCCAATAGATGCGGTGACAGCGGATATTCTCGCAACAGTTTCCAATCGCCGTGCAAATGTTCGGTATCCGCCAAATAGCGTGAAGCGAAGCTATCCCGAAGGGAATCGCCCAATTGCTTAAATGCTTTTTCCATTGGATCGAATGGATCTCTTTGGCTTGCCAGAATACAGAACTCAACTAATTGATGAACTGCTTCTGGGAGTGCTTCTGATGAATGTAATCCCAAATCGTAAGGCTGAGGGTTTTCTGCCTGGTTGTAGGCTAACAACTGCTGCACAGCCATCTGATTCTGAGTCAATGTCCCGGTTTTATCCACGCACAAAACAGTTGCGGAACCTACGGTTTCAACGGCCGAGGCGCGACGTGCTAAGACATGATTCTGAGAAATCCGCCAAGCTCCCAAGGCTAAGAAGATTGTCACAACTACCGGAAATTCATTCGGCAAAATTGCCATCGCTAAGGTAATGCCGGCGAGCACTCCTTTAAGCCAATCTCCTGTAGTGAATCCATAGATTACAACAATTGCCACACAAAGCGATAAAGCAATGCCAAACAAACGACTAACCAATCGATTCATTTCCTGTTGTAAAGGCGTCGTTTCTGGCTTGATTTTCTGCAAAGCCTTGCCAATCTTGCCCATTTCTGTTTGAGCGCCGATCGCCTTAACTTGAGCAATTCCCTGTCCCTGAACCACCAATGTGCCAGAATACACAAACGGCAATTCATCGCCTCCGGGACGCGCCATCTCCACGTTACCCACAGCGGTAACTTTGCGAACCGGTAGCGATTCCCCGGTTAATAACGACTCATCGGTTGAGAGATTTGAGCAAGATAGGACGATCGCATCCGCAGACACGCGATCGCCCTCCGCGAGCACCAAGAAATCGCCTCGAACCACTTCTCGCCCCGCAATCCGTTTTCGTTCCCCATCCCGAATCACCAAGGCGCGAGGGCTGGAAAGATCGCGCAGGGCTTCTAGGGCGTGTTCGGTTTTGCCTTCCTGGTAGAGACTAATTCCGGTGATAAAAAAGACGAAACCTAGCAAAATTAGGGCTTCTTGTAAGTCGCCTAAAATCCAATAAATGATACCACCGCCGACGAGTAAGAGAAAAATCGGATCTTGAATGGTGTTCCAGGCGATCGACAAAAGATTGCGCGATTGCGCTGAGGGGAGTTCGTTGTAGCCGTCGTCTTTGAGTCGGGCGATCGCATTTAGCTCAGATAAGCCGATCGCAGTATTGGGATCGAAAGTCGCAACCATATTTCTGTTTCCTCTGAAATATTAAAAATAGATCGATCTCAGTATTGTCAGCAACAGGCAAGATGCCTGTTCCACAAGAAATTCACTCTTTAGTGGAACAGGCATCTTGCCTGTTCCTAATTGTCAGCAACAGGCAAGATGC
>NZ_JAEQCF010000075.1:49291-75817 GCF_020738625.1 Microcoleus sp. PH2017_09_SFU_O_A | reverse complement strand
TGGATTATGGTAATTTATTTGCTTTCTATTATGCCATCAACTTAGTCAGACAGACAATTGTCTGAGTATTTATACTGATTGCAAAAGTGGGATGCTCCCAAGGAATGTTACTTAATTCATCGGCGATCGCAACAGCAGTTCCTTGGATATCCGGTGTCAAAATATTCTCGCCTTCCAGCAATTTTCGTGCTAAAATAGTTGCATCTTTAGTCGATAGCGGCGGCACATCTTGGGGATACATATCATTAGTCGGGTCGTTTGTATATCCCACTTTTCTCAGATCGGCAATTACGTGATGTAAGCCGATCGAACCTGTATAAACCATTCTAACACGAGGATACATCTGGCGGAGCGATCGCAAAGTATCGAGCAATTCCATCGCCGCTTCATCACCGATGTTACGCAGCATATATGGGAGTTCATCCCAAAAGAAGATGAGTGTGCTGTCTTGATTTTCTACCAAATCTGCGATCGTTTCAATCAGCAATGCTTTCCAGTGAGGCGCGGCAATATCGGGTAATTTGAAACCGCTAAATTCTGCTCCTCCCAATTTGCTTAAAAATTCGTGAGTCTTCTTAGTGGTGCGATTCAAAGGTGTTAAATGTGCTTTGACATCCAGAAAGACTGTGTTGACAAACTCTATGGGCGATTTTACATCTTCCAAATCGCGATAAATCGGCAACTTATTTGCGGTAGCTTCCGATCGCATCTTCTTAATTACCGAAGTTTTCCCCATCCTTCTTTCAGCACTCAACATCACACTTTGCTGCTCTAAAATCCCCCATAAATCAGAAATTAGCTTGTCTCTACCCATGACTTCGGCTGAAGCAATTTCGCCCCCTGGATTGGCTTTCATATTCTTTCCTTAATTATATTTATGTAATTTACTTTTTATATTGTACGTCTATTTTGACGTATATCGGGAATCGACCAACAAAATCGATCGAACTCCTGTGGGATGGGCATCTTGCCCGTCCCTGATTCTCCGGCTCTGTCTGGGAACCAATATCCAGAGACTCTGCCTAGCTTGTCTCTGATTCGCGGGAGGCAGAGCCTCCGGATCTACCTCCCCAGGCAGAGCCGGAGAACTACAAAAAAGGATATAAAAATCTGCAAAATCTTCTTGACGTTTTGTTACAATACGCAAAACTTGATATTTTAAACCACACCGGATGACCTTTTTCAACCCCTGTGAACCTCTAATCCGCTCCAAACAAGAACATCTCGACGTACAAGATCTCGCAGGCCTGTTGCGCCTCCGCTGGCAAGTCGGAGATATTACTCTTTTCTCAGGATTTTATACCCGCATTGACCAAACTTTTCTGCTTTGGGCTTTGGTGACGGCGGGGATTTTTTTCACGGCTCAGTTTGTCCCGCTTAGTTGGAGCTTTCAGGCGATTTTGTGGTCAACAGTGACTCTAATTGGCACTGCGATCATGGCTGTTTTGACTTTGTTTTGGGTAAAGGTTGAGCGGGTTAGCTGGATTCTTTACTCTTGGGCGATTTTGATGATTTCTGGTTTGATTTTGACGGATTGCAGTATTTTTGCGGGTTGGGGATTTTGGTTGCTGCATCTGTGCGATTTGTGGTTGGGGTTGAGCGCGATCGGCTATTTTTGTACTGGACTCGGTTTGCGATCGCGCACTTTTATCCTCATCGGGCTAACTCATTTATTTAGCATACCTCTATTAACATTCGTTGCCCCTTGGCAATATCTAACCACAGGGATAATTATGGCGGGATGTTTGCTGTTACTCTCAGAGTTGCAGTGGGATATGCGATCGCCGATCGACAATACGTTGCTGTGCGAAGAACAAAAAGAATTCAACCGAATTCAACAGCAACGGCGGCAGTTGGGCGCGAATGCAGCCAAATAACTCAAAAATCTTAACAGTCCGCAATCTTATAATTCGCTGAAAACTCACTTAAGCTGCGATCCCCGAACCTAAGTCTGAGAGAGGATTCCAAAAGTGCGATCGATCTCTTAATCAAAACAAAAACAGCATCTTTTAGATCGAAAAAGTGTAAAGAATTCTGTACAACAGGTCACAATTTAGAGAAATCGCAGAGAATAGAAACATACAGCATAAATAAAAAATCAACCTTAACCAGAACAGGAGTTTTGTTGTTTTACCTGTGAATCGCCAACCTAAGGAGAACGGTGTCCGGGAGGCGACTGGCGAAAAATGCTGTACTTACCACGATAAAAGTTAATTCTGGTTGACAGTAGTTGTCAAAACCAAAAAGTGGTGCAGGGTTTTTACCGTTTCCCCTGCTTTGCAGTCTCTGAGGAGAGGCTAAACCCTCTACTAGAACAGCCTGAGGAGATTGGCACACAATTTGACAGGTGGTCAGGCGGATGTTTGAGTTACCTTGTTTAATAAAATTGAGGAAATGCTCGCTTAGCAGCATTGCAGGACTTAGGATTAAATAAGTCCTGCTTTATCATAGGTTCGTAGTAAGGACTTTAGTCCTCCCTCTTGAATTTAGAAAGAAAGGACTGAAGTCCTGACTACAAACTTGTAGGTTATGTTTTACTCGCTACGTGCCTTTTCGCAAAAGGGTGCATCTGGTTTTGGAAGAGGGCGAAGCATGACCGTATATAAGTTATTAGTTCTAATCTCATATTGACTGCGGTCATGCTTCGCCCCTACAGATATATTTGTCAAACCCAGATACACTATCGCAAAATTTCTCGCACTTCCATTAAAATCTGTCCCAACATATTTTTGCCACTGCCATCTTTCCCACAACCCCAATAGTAATCTCCAGGTGCGTTTTCGACTATTTCTTCATCCCCGGTAGCGAGTAAAATTTCGCGGATATCGGCATGAGTTTCAAATTTGCGTAATACGCATTTTCGCATGATATCATCTTTGACTTGTTCCCAATCTTGGCGCAGGGGACGAGAGCGTTCGCGCCCCATTGTTGCTGCATCTTTCGGCGTTTTTGCTTGGCGAATTTGCTCGCAGTGTTCCGTTTGGGGAAACTTTTGTGCTTGAAAATAATGTTCGGTAGTCGGCCAGTATTCTCCGTCTAACTTGAATCCGTGACGGGAAAAGTTAGAGAAACTACCGTATTCGCTGCGAGTGCTGTAAAAGTAGATAGTCATAATGTCTCCGATTTCAACCGCCATAATAACTTGGGTCTACGGCCAGCTTTACCTATCTTGATTCTCCACTATCTTAAACTGCAAATCAATATTTTCAAGATGGGAACCAATGTAAGACAACAAAGCGTAGATAAATACGATCGTTCCCACCATTTCCAAAATTTCCTCAACCGAAGCCAGCAAACCGTAGATCAAAGTTCGCTGACCTACCGCATCTGCATAATAACCGCAAACCATTTCCATGCCAAGCGCTCCACCTACATATATACTGCCTGCGAGTAGAAATAAATCCCTGGTTTTTCGGGGTAAGTGCCAGAGAAACTTGAGATAAGTCAGCCCAGTAACTGCAACAAAAATCGCCCCCGGAATTACCCAAATGAAGTAAAAAAATCCCCCTAAATTCAGTGACTCTCGCAAGTCGTTAATAATTAATATTTCATGCAGGCTCAAGATTTCATCTAAAGAGAATAATACAAAGATGAACCCTAGTGCCTTCCAATGCCGAAAATATCGATCGCCCTGCTTCTGCTTGGCAGCAGCAATAATACCTAGCAAAATCCCGCAAAACAGTAAAGTAAATGACGAGTACCACGAGGGATAATTTATTTCTCTGTCTAAATTAAACAAATGAATCCAGCGTTCGCGATAGTTAAAACCGTAGCGCAGAACTTGTACGGTGAAACCAGCAACAGCAAAGAAGAGCACCCAAATGCTAAGAGAGAAGGCAACTCTCTTTGGCGAAACAGAAATAATGAATTTCATCGACTTTTTGGTAAACTAGAACAAGCAAAATAAAACTATAAAGTAAAAAATAAAAAATGCAAACATCCGCGCTATCCGTCTCTGCTGATTGTTCTGTATAAAAAAATACTAATAACTGAAAATGCGCGTTCAAATTCAAACCTTCACTGTCCGCAAGCGGTTTGCACTTACCATCAGCCGCGGTACAACAGCCCAAAGTACCAATTTGTGGGTAAAATTAACACACGAAGGTATCGAAGGTTGGGGAGAAGCATCGCCCTTTTCCACAGGTTCTAAGCCCCAAACTACCGAGAGTCTGCTAGCAGCATTGCAGGAAGTTGCACCGCTACTAGAAAAGTTTACTCCGTGCGATCGCCAAAAAGTCGAACAAATCTTCACAGAAATCGAGTTACCCTCCGCCGCCCGCGCCGGCATCGACATGGCAATGCACGACTGGCTGGGCAAAAAAGCAGGCTTCCCGCTGTGGAAAATGTGGGGATTAGATCGATCGCGCATTGTCCCCACATCAGTCACCATCGGCATAAATTCGCCGAGGAGTGCGAGAGACAGAGTGCGCGATTGGTTTGGCAAAGATGGGACAAATCCCGCCAGCATCAAATACCGCGCTGTCAAAATCAAGTTGGGAAATCCCGCAGGAATTGAAGCCGACAAAGCTATGTTAATCGCAGTATTAGACGAAGCACCACCCAACATTCAAATTAGTGTTGATGCTAACGGCGGTTGGAGTTTAAAAGAAGCAGTAGAAATGTGTCGCTGGCTGGAAAAATATAACATAAATTATGTCGAACAACCGCTATCACCAGTCGCGGATATGGCTGAATTCTCGGAACTTTACCGTCAATCGCCCTTGCCAATTTTTGCTGATGAAAGTTGCTTTAATAGTTCTGATATACCCAAGTTAGCACAGTGCGTCCACGGCATCAATATCAAAATGATGAAATCCGGCGGATTGAGCGAAGCTATGCGGATGATTCACACAGCCAAAGCCTGCAATCTGCAAGTGATGTTCGGCTGCTATTCCGATAGTGCGATCACAAATACCGCAGCAGCACAACTTTCTCCCCTCGCTGATTACTTGGATTTGGACAGTCACTTGAATTTACTAGACGATCCTTTCAGCGGCGCAGTCGTTGAAAATGGGTGTTTGCTGCCAAATGGGCGATCGGGATTGGGAGTGCAGCGAATTGACCTTGTAGAATAGAAATATCGTTAAACAGTTGACAGTTGACAGTTGACAGTTGACAGTTGTAGCGTGCGTCGCCACCAACCATCACAAATAAAAATCGACCATTGATGAGCGACGCACCTTACTTACAGTTGACAGTTGATAGAGGAAGCACGAGGTTTTCAGGATGGGGATTTACAGCCAACCCTAAAAATATTCCACCTAAAGACGAGCGTTTTAAAACCATGAATTTCGATCAAAACAAATCTGGAGATACTATGATGCCAGTAGAATCAATAGGACAGGGAATTGATAGAGAAGCCAAGCTTTTTTTTGAAGAACACAAGCCGCCCACTGATTTAATCTTTGATGATGGTGCAGAAATGGAAAGCAACCGCCACCGCATAGCAATGACCGTTTTAATCCGTTCGGCAGAACAAGGTTTAGCTAACCGGAACGATTTTTTTGTCGGTGGCAATATGTTTATCTACTTCAGTGCCCAACAGGTTCGCAATCGGGATTATCGAGGCCCAGATTTTTTCGCTGTGTTGGGTGTTGACGGCAATACTTCCCGACAAGGCTGGGTAGTTTGGGATGAAAACGGACGTTACCCGGATATCATTGTGGAACTGCTTTCACCATCAACGGCTAATGAGGATATAGGCAAAAAAAAGGATATTTACGAGCAGGTTTTCAGAACACCTGATTATTTTGTATTCGATCCTTTCGATGCGAATTCTTTGCAGGGATGGCGTTTAGATAACAATCAACGCTATCAGCCGTTAGTCCCCGACGATCGGGGTTGGCTGTGGAGCCAAAGTTTGGGCTTTTGGTTGGGGACTTGGGACGGAATTGTCGATCGAGAAACAGCAACTTGGGTGCGTTTCTACGACGAATCTGGCAATCTAATTCTGTTACCTGAGGAAGCTGCTCAACAACAAGCAGAAGCTGCTCAACAACAAGCAGAAGCTGCTCAACAGCGAGCCTCGCGACTAGAAGCCAGATTGCGAGAATTGGGAGAAGATCCGAATGCTTTGAACCAGTAATCGCCAATCAGAAACCCGGTTTCTTCCTAGATTTATCGTTACTAAACGCAAAATTCTAAGAAACCGGGTTTCTAGCCCCCGTCGCCCGGATATGTAATCCGTGAAACTGTCCGCAGTGTTGATATAATGTCCGGTAAATTAACCACAATACTTGTAGGAGCGGGTTTCACCAACAATCTTTGATTCACATCCACAATATCGGGAGTATCTCAGTTTTGCAGCGGACTGAAGTCCGTACTACGAACCTTTTTTGAGCGGAACGAATCATTTTTTTAAGAGCGGACTGAAGTCCGTACTACGAACCTTTTTTGAGCGGAATGAATCATTTTTTTAAGAGCGGACTGAAGTCCGTACTACGAACCTTTTTTGAGCGGAACACTGTAAATGCAAAAATGAGATGCTCCCACAATCTCTATAAACACGCCCTCACTCACGAGGCGACTACACTGAATCAATGACTGAAAACTATCCTATCAAAAATGGCAAAGTTGCTATCTTGCTGCACGAGGGAATTCTCGGCACTTCCGGCAAAACAGGCTTAGCATTTTTGCGCTACAGTGAAGCACAAATTGTAGCAGTAATTGACCGCCAATGTCCGGGAAAATCTTTATCTGAATTAACTGGTATTCCTCAACAATTACCGATCGTTGCTTCCGTTGCAGAAGCACTGCAATTTGCGCCGGATATTCTGCTAATTGGTATTGCTCCATCCGGCGGTGTTTTGCCGCCGGAATGGCTGCCAGAAATTAATCAAGCGGTAGCAGCAGGTTTGTCGGTTGTCAACGGTTTGCACGCGAAACTTGCACCTTTGATAACGGTTCCGTTAACCGAAAATCAATGGATTTGGGACGTGCGTCAGGAACCGAAGTCTGTTGGGGCGATCGCCTCTGCCGCCGCTGCTAAATTAAGCTGTCGCCGCGTGTTAACTGTCGGTACAGATATGAGCGTTGGCAAAATGTCAACCAGTTTGGAACTCAATCGCACTTGTTTGCAGCGGGGTTGGCGTTCCAAATTTTTAGCAACCGGACAAACGGGTTTAATGATCGGAAATGAAGGCCTTGCATTGGATGCAGTTCGAGTTGATTTCGCCGCCGGTGCTGTCGAACAAATGGTATTGAAATTAGGTTCTGACTGCGATATTCTGCACGTAGAAGGGCAAGGTTCGCTATTGCATCCGGGTTCGACGGCGACTCTGCCGCTGTTGCGGGGCGCGCAGCCAACTCACTTAATTTTAGCGCACCGAGCCGGACAAATTCACATTCGCAATCACCCGCACGTATCGATTCCGAGTTTGTTGAAAGTGGTTGAATTGTACGAAATGGTGGCCCCTGCTGCGGGTGCTTTTGTTGGGGCAAAAGTCAGTGCTATCGCTCTCAATACTCATCACTTAACTGATGCAGAAGCGCTGTTAGCAATAGCAGGAATTCAAGCAGAAACGCGATTGCCTTGTACCGATCCGGTGCGGTTTGGCGCTGACGTGTTGCTGGGGGCGATCGCCAATTGATATGCTACAATAAGTTACAAATAGCTCTGAGCTACAGAAAACTATGACACAAAGCATTCAAGCAAAAGCACTGACACTCGGTGATGTCCAAACAAAATTTAATCTACAGTTGTCTGAAGACGAGCAATTTTTCCGAGAATGGATTGATGATTTGCCAGAAATTAGTGAGGTCGAAAAGCGATCGCTCGACAAGGTAAAAGCAGGCTATATCAATAGTACCTCATACCCTTTCCTAGAAGATACTGTAAAAATGGTGGTACTAGCTCCTTTGCTATTTGTAGCAGATTTTTTCCTAACTCCCTTTCACATAGAATGTGAAAAATCTGTTGAACTGATTGTCGAAGATGAAGATATAATTGTTAGGGGCAGCATAGATGTCCTATTATTGCTGCAATCTTTTTGGGTTGTGGCGATCGAAGCCAAGCGATCCCAATATTCCGTTGAAGCTGGACTTCCTCAATTGCTATTTTATATGCTGAATGACCCAAATTCAGAACAACCAACGTTTGGGCTGCTGACTAATGGCAGCAGTTTCCGATTCATTAAAGTGACTAAACAAGATACACCGCAGTATGCTTTATCTAAGTTGTTTGATATTCAGAATCCCGGCAACGAACTTTACGAAGTTTTTCGCATTTTCAAACGAATCGCTGCTGTAGTTTCCAGCTATAACTCATGATTGCAAGTTCTGTTTCCTTACCATCTGGATGCACAATCCGCCAAGCGTCGGAGCGAGATATCAAATCAATTAGAATGTTAGTTTGGAGTGCGAAACTCGATCCGACTCAGTTGCGCTGGGAGCAATTCTGGGTGATCGAATGTGAGGGGAAATTGGCTGCTTGCGGACAATTGCGGAAGTTTACGGGCGCGGAAGAGTTGGGTAGTTTGGTGGTGGCGAAGGATTGGCGCGATCGCGGTTTGGGCATTTACCTGACAAAACATTTAATTCAACAGGCTACAGAACCGCTATATTTAGAATGTTTGGGAAAGCGGCTCGCATCATTTTATACCCGCTTTGGCTTCGTAGAAGTTTCCGTGCAAGATTTGCCGCAGTCCCTGAAATTCAAGTTCGGTTTGTCTCAGTTAGGTAAAACTTTATTCAGACTTCCGGTAACAATTATGCAGTATCAAGCAGGTTCTTGATAATTATGACTTTTATGAATTTGAGATTCTGAATTTATGAATTGATTTTAAGTTCGATCTGTTCAATAATTGGGATTACAGGCTCGGTTCGTAGTGAGGACTTCAGTCCTCATCAGATGAGAGAGGACTGAAGTCCTCACTACGAACTTAAAATCGGTTCGTAGTGAGGACTTCAGTCCTCATCAGACGAGAGAGGACTGAAGTCCTCACTACGAACCTCTGACTCACGCACTAGATATGTATGGATGTTCCGGATTGCCCGATCGACTTTGCGTAAACTCAGGATTCACAGCCTGCGGTAGTCCAGTTGCCTAAATTGGCACAGCTACCAGTCAGATGAGTAGGCTGAAACTATTGATAAATCGTTGTTTGCAGGCTGACGAGTGTCCTGTGCCAGTACCAGACGATAAAAGTGTCAGGGCGATCGCACCAAACACATTCGATTCCTGGGAAATTAGTAAGTGTCAAGCAAACGAGTCACAGCCCAATCACAAAAAAGCAACCCCAAAAATAAAACATCTTCACAGCAGCAGTAATGCGGAATCAGCCAATCCCTAGTGTAGATAACCACATCTACCCTTGAGGTAAATCCCACCCACGGCTCAACCACTAAATCGTTAATTCAATACCTCGGAATTACCGAATTTAAACTCCCGCAACCGCTTCTCAAATCCCTTCTAAATTTCAAAAATTCTTGGGCTTCGATCCGGATAAAAGAAGGAAAGACAAGAACAATGAAATATCAGGACAATCAATCAATCTCAACCGAGGAAATGCAGCCTCTCAAATAGCAGAAACCGACAATTACACATCCATTTATTGTAACACAACAGGAGTAAATATTATGTTCAACGTAGTAAAAGCTTTCGGCTCTATCTTCTCCACTCAAGGATACAGCACAGCCAACAATCCGAAGAAGCAGTCGTCGATGAATCGATTTACCCGAATCAAACAGGTCGCGTCCGCTTCCAAGGTAGCTGGTGGCCCGCACGGTGCGATCGCCAAATCACTCTCACACCCGGAGACACGGTTTATGTCATCGGCGTTGACAGCATCACTCTGTTAGTTTCGCTCACTCCCGCAGACTAAATCAGAGGATGAACAACTAGGAAATGCGACCTTTCAAATAGCAGAAACAGGCGATTAAACTTCGATATATTTTAATACAAAAGGAGTCAGGGAAATGTTTAACTTAGCAAAAGCTTTCGGTGCGATTTTTTCTGTTCACACCTACAGCACAGAAAACAATATGTTAGTGGACAACTACATCCGAAGAAGCAGTCGTCGATGAATCGATTTACCCGAATCAAACAGGTCGCGTCCGCTTCCAAGGTAGCTGGTGGCCCGCACGGTGCGATCGCCAAATCACCCTCACACCCGGAGATACTGTTTATGTCATCGGCGTTGACAAAATCACTCTTTTAGTTTCCCTCACTCCCGCCGACTAAAAGAGAAAGTAATCTAAACCTTTTCACGGTAAGAGCCCCGAATTCTTCAAGAAGTCGGGGCTCTTACTGTTCTGTTGTTGAGCGGCAATTAGGCTTAAGTACCCCCTTTATTTCTTAGCCCGCGCACCATCCGGGCTTTGTTTGTGTAGTAGCGGTTTCAACCGCCGGATTATAGCTACAATAAAATGGCATTTTTGAGAGCTTGTTTGTTGGGGCGATCGCCGATTTCAGATTCGCTACTTTCTGGACTGACTGCTGCTGTTTCTGATGTTTTAGCGATCGGCGGTAATGGTTCGAGCAGTTTGGATTGAGCTTCCTGAATTGAAGAGTAATTTTCAGCCCAGGATGAAATCGCTTCTGAAAGGACATCGCTCTCATCGGATAAGGATTCAATTAGCTGCGCTAGTTCAGTTAATTGTGCGGCAGAAAAGAGCGATCGCTGTTGATTTAATAGTTCGATCAACGAGTCAATCTTTTGTTCGGGGAGCGACATCGATTCCCGTTGGATTTTGTGAATTGTTTGCCGCACAAATTCCAGAGACAGATCTAATAATTGTGCGATCGTCTCTAAATTCATTCCAAACGCGATCATCCGACGAATGGCTTCTAACTTCGCCTGTTGTCCACCTTGTTCGAGTCCTTCTTCTAAACCTTCTTGCTTGACTTCCTGATAAAATCGAGTTTGTCTGAGTTCGCTTAAATTTAGCATGGTGGCAATTTCCTCGCGGCTTTTCTGGGGGAGTTTGTAGACGATAATTGTTTCGATGAGGTTGATTAAATCACGTAAAACGCTGGGATCGGACAACTGCTGTCGGGCCATTGCGATCGACTGTCGTGCTTGCTCTGCGGCTGTCTCTGCTGGCTCGATTACCAGTTTAACAATTTTCACTCCCAGCGATCGATCTGCGGCTTCTGGCAATTCATCGAGGTAAATACGTTGCACCCGCTGACTGGTTAGGAGTTCCTGAAATTGCAGCATCTGTTCGTGTTCGATGCGGCGGCTGGGATAGATGACAACGACGCGCCAAGGATTGACGGGTTTGTATTGTCGCAGATAGAGAAAGAGCTCGCCAAAGATGCGGTAGTACAAGTCTGGATCGGGTTGAAACTGAACTTCCGCCAAGTAAAATGGTTTTTCGGGTGCTTCGGTTGTGGGCAGAAATAAGCCATCGATGCGGAATGCCAGTTGTTTGATTTCGCGGGAGGTGAATTCGTAGGCGGCGGCTTCTTCTGGAGGGCGATCGATTAGTTCAAAGAAGAAGCTGGGAAATTCTTGAAACAGGCTGTAGAAAATGGTGTCTGTTTTCATGAGTTGTCGATGGGAGTCGAAGATGGAAACTATACCATGCCAAGAGATAACTATGACACAAGAACCCTTTATCTGGGAAATAGATTTTTAGGCTGGGCAACATTTTATGCTATTGTCTAACTTTGTTTTTACAGGAAATTTAGTATAAAATGGTCGATAACAAAGATACTATAGAAGTGCCTTTACGACCTCTTGTTTGGATGGGAGACTCTCGCAAAAATATCCGCGAGTTTCCTGAAGAGGTACAAAAAGCGGTAGGTTATGCCCTACAACTGGTGCAAGCTGGGGAAACACCTTTGTCAGCCAAGCCCTTTAAAGGGGTGGAAAGCGGTGTGTATGAAATTGTCAAACGTTACGATACGGATACTTACAGGGCGGTTTATGCTGTAAAAATTGGTGAAACAATCTATGTGTTGCACGCTTTTCAAAAGAAATCAAAGCAAGGGATTAAAACTCCACAGGCTGATGTTGACTTAATTAAAAAACGCTATCAAAACGCACTAGCGAGGGAGGAAAAATTATGACAGAAGAAACCATTTTTGAAGAAAGCAGCGGTAATGTATTTGCTGACCTGGGATTGGCAGATGCTGACGAACTTTTTGCGCGGGGTAAAATCGGAATTCAGGTACTTCGTCTGTTAAAACAGCGCAACTTAGAACAGCGTGAAATGAGCGAATTACTTGGAATTCCACAGCCAGAAGTATCTCATTTAATGGACGGAGAGTTTCAACGGTTCAGCGAAGGAAAACTACTGATTTTTCTGAAGCGACTCGATACGGAAATCACCTTACATCTTCGCCCTCGTAATGGGGGAAATCAATCTGCTGAAACTGTGATATTGCTATAGGACTTTTGAATTGAAGATTCTTAAATCATATCGCTTTCATAATGGCAGTTAGAACTTAGAATCCCCGTCCGTTCACGCCGGGGAGTATGTCAATGTGTTATAATTCAGCAGAGGCATTTCTGAGCGTTAGTTGGCGTTGAAAAGGATTTTTTAACCGCAGGTGCAGGCGGATTCGCGCGGATTATAGTGATTTGTGCGACGAAAGGGCGATCGAGGTTATTAATGAACGCTGAAGACAACTTACAGATTATGAGGAATCAGCTAGATACGACTCTTAAGTGTTATGAAGCAGCAATTGAGAGCCTGAAACAGGCTGGCTCTTCGATTGAGGTTAAACAAGTTCTGGAAGTTTTGAAGGCACGGGATGCCGTGCAGGTGGCTTTAAAGGAGCAAAAAATTATTCCTACCAGCGGGTTGAAGCAAGTTATTGAGTTAGATTCTGCTCTCAGGGAACAAGCCGAACTGATTACCAAAGCCGTTAATTGCAAAACAATTGAGCAATTTGCTCAGTGGCGTGAAAGTGTTTGTCCTCCCGCAGAAGCCTGGTGGTGGAAACTCGAAAGCTTAGCACCTCCCCACCCTTGGGATGTTTGGGATTGGTTGTGGAAAGGTCTGACAGTTGCGGCTTGGACTGCTAACCTTAGTTTCCTGGTGAATATTGCCACTCGCTTTCTCAGTGGGGGAGTCGGATTTGGAGGAGCTGCTGCTGTTATTTTACCCAGTATTTTCGCGTTACTACAGGCTAGTAGCGAACTTACCAAAGCAGGTCAAGAAGGCTTTGATAAATTACTGGAAAAGTTGAATATTTCTAAACAGTACCGAGAGGAAGCTAAATTGGTATCTGCTGTGCTTTTATTCCTAACTTTAATTAGTATTTGGCTTTCTTTACCCTTGATTTCTAATCTTTATAACCGCAACGGTTTAAAGAATTATACTGAACGGAATTTAGGAGAAGCTGAACAGGATTACCTGAAAGCAATTGCTCTGAATGCAGATAATGTTGACGCTCATTACAATCTGGGTAATCTCTACGAAGAGTGGCAGGAGTTGGAAAAAGCTAAGAAGGAATACCAAATTGCTGTTGCGGGCAATTTGCCAGACGCTTATAATAACTTAGGTCGTTTACAGATTCAGGATAAAAAATATCCACAGGCAGCTTCTATACTGGCAAAAGGTCTTTTGTTAGCGCAAAAGCAAAATAGCGATCCTGAACTTCGGTATAGCTTGTTTAAAAACCTGGGTTGGGTAAGATTGGAGCAAGGCAGGTATGAAGAGGCGCGACTAACCCTGCAAGCAGCGATTGGGATTACCAATAACCCAGAAGCGGCAAAGTACATCAGTAATCCTGGTGCGGCACATTGCTTGTTAGCACAAGCTTTGGACAAACAAAAAAAACCGAAAGCGTTGGAACAATGGCTTAAATGCTGTCAGCTTGCTTCGAGACTTAATCCTGATGAAGATACTTGGTTGCATCTATCCCAAGAAAAATTAAGCAAAGCCGGAAAAAAATGCACAAACCCAACAAAATAAGCAGGCTAATTGGAATCTTTTTTAGTTTATTTATAGTTAGCATATCCACGCCTGGATTTACCAAAGAAGAGGGATTGATTTTTGTTTCTGAGGTTAAAGGAACAGTTGAAATTAAGCGAGATGGTCGGGGAAAATACCAACGAGCTTATGGGGGTGAGAACCTAAATCCTTCAGATAAGTTACGACTGCAACAAGGTGCAGGGGTGACAGTGGTTTGCAATAACTTATTGACTTGGAATCCTCAGTCTAGAGGAGAATTCCTGGTTTCCCAAGGCTGCACATCTGCAACTAAAGCAGTTCTCAGAAGACCTAACAGCAACCGCAGTGAAACTCGCAATGCCAACGACCCCACAATTCCCTACTTAATTAGTCCTCGAAACACCTATATTTTGACTCGCCAGCCAACCATAACTTGGAATATGGTAGCAGGTGCGGCTAGCTATCAGGTTCAGGTATCGGGGCCTGGTGTGAATTGGAAAACCCAGGTTAGCCAGCCACAAGTTGTTTATTCTGGAAACGAAGTGCTGCAAGCTGGGAAGCGTTATTGGGTGACGATTGCGACTAATAATGGTGTTTCGACTAAAGATAAGGATAACCCTGGATTTACTGTACTAAGCGACGCGGATACGCAGCGGGTTAAAACGGAGATTTCACAGTTACAACAGCAGCCCTTAAGTGACAAGTCAAAAGTGTTGGCGCTGGCACATCTGTACAGAAGCAATCAGTTGAATGCTGAGGCAATTGCGGTCTTGGAGAAAGCAGTCAAACAGGGGAACCAAGCCACCGCATTTTATCAGCTATTAGGCAGTATTTACCAGCAGGTGGGGTTAAATTCGTTGGCGAAAGAACGATATTTAACTGGATTGAACTTGGCAAAGGCAGAACAGAATTGGGAAGCACAAGCCATGATTCAAGAGAGTTTGGGCGAAGTTGAGGAAACCCTCGACCAATTGAAAAATGCTTTGCAGCGATATCAGGAAGCGCAGAGTAGTTATCGGGTGCTGGGTGATGAAGGAAAGGTACAGAAATTACAGCAAAAATTAGATGATCTGAAAGGGAGGATTTCCTGATGAGTAAGTTGAGAGTGAAGCAAACATTGGCTTTGATGAGTTGGTTGGGAATTGCTGGTTTATGGTTTTTTGTGCCAGAGTTGGCGAAAGGGCAGGTAATTTCTGGAAGTGTCATTGCTCAATCAGATGAATTGGCGGAAGCAGAACGATTGAACGAGCAAGCGGTACAACTTTATAAGCAGGGCAAGTACGATGAGGCAATTCCCCTAGCAGAGCAGGCGCTTGCTATTCGTAGAAAGGTTCTGGGACAGGATCACCCATCTGTGGCAACCAGCTTGAATAATTTGGCAGCATTGTACGAAAGCCAAGGACGCTACAGAGAAGTCGAACCTCTCTATCGTAAAGCTTTGGAGATGAGACAGCGCCTGTTGGGTAACGAGCACCCAGATGTAGCAGCCAGCTTGAATAATTTGGCAGCATTGTACGCACTCCAAGGACGCTACAGTGAAGCAGAAGCTTTCTACCGCAAAGCTTTAGAGATGAATAAGCGCCTGTTGGGTAGCGAGCATCCTAATATGGCAGCCAGCTTAAATAATTTGGCATTATTGTACGACAGTCAAGGACGCTACAGTGAAGCTGAACCCCTCTTTCGGCAAACTTTAGAAATGAGACAGCGCTTATTGGGTAAAGAACACCCATCTGTGGCAATCAGCTTGAATAATTTGGCATTATCGTACACACAGCAAGGACGCTACAGTGAAGCTGAACCCCTCTTTCGGCAAACTTTAGAGATGAGACAGCGCCTGTTGGGTAAAGAGCACCCATCTGTGGCAACCAGCTCGAATAATTTGGCATTTTTGTACGCAAGCCAAGGACGCTATAGCGAAGCCGAACCTCTCTATCGTAAAGTTTTGGAGATGAGACAGCGCTTGTTGGGTAACGAACATCCAGATATAGCCGCCAGCTTAAATAATTTGGCAGGGTTGTACTACAGCCAAAGGCGCTACAGTGAAGCTGAGCCCCTCTTTCGCCAAGCTTTGGAGATGAACAAACGCCTGTTGGGTAACGAGCACCCATCTGTGGCAAACAGCTTAAATAATTTGGCATTGTGGTACGCAAGCCAAGGACGCTATAGCGAAGCCGAACCTATCTATCGTAAAGCTTTGAAGATGAGACAGCGCTTGTTGGGTAACGAACATCCAGATATAGCCACCAGCTTGAATAATTTGGCATTGTTGTGCGACAGTCAAGAACGCTACAGTGAAGCTGAACCCCTCTTTCGCCAAGCTTTGGAGATGAGACAGCGCTTGTTGGGCAAAGAACACCCAGATGTGGCAATCAGCTTAAATAATTTGGCAGCTTTGTACTGGAGGCAAGGCAATACGGATCGCACCCTAGAATTTCAGGCTCAAGGTATAAAGGTAGAAGAACAAAACCTCAGTTACAACCTCGCAGCAGGGTTTGATCGCCAGAAGCGCGATTACATTAAAACTGTCTCTGGGACTACAAATGCAAATATCTCCCTGCACCTCAATGCTGTTCCCAACAACTCACAAGCTGCTCGTTTAGCACTAACCACCATCTTCCAACGCAAAGGACGCATCTTAGATATCTTCACCAATAGCCTGCAAATTTTGCGCCAGCGTGTCAATGACCCAGAAAGCCAGAAATTAATTGATAACCTATCCAATACTTACAGCCAACTTGCAACCCTGATTTACAATCAACCCGAGAAACTTCCACTGCAAGAATACCGCCAGCGAGTTTCTGACATTGACGATCGAGCCAAACAGCTAGAAGACCAACTCAGTCGTCGCAGTGCAGAATTCCGCACTCTTGCCCAATCCGTCCCGTTAGAAAAAATTCAAAAATTAATTCCAACCGATGCAGCTTTAGTAGAATTTGTGCGATATCAACCTGTCAATCCCAAAGCACAACTAAATCAACGCTTTGGCGAACCTCATTACGCCGCCTACATCCTGACTTCCAGTGGAAATATCCAAGCTATCGACTTAGGCGAAGCCAATAAAATTGAGAAATCCCTAGAATTATTCCGTCAATCTTTGGCCGATCAAAACACTCCTATCTCTCAACTGCAAGAATCTGCACGTAATTTGGATCGACTCCTCATGCAGCCCGTGCGAAAATTGTTGGGAAATACTGACAAAATCCTCCTCTCCCCCGATGGCGCACTCAATCTCATTCCCTTTGAAGCATTAGTTGATGAAAATAACCAATACTTAGTAGAAAACTATTCATTTACTTACCTCACCTCCGGGCGCGACTTGCTGCGACTGCAAATCTCATCTCCTAGCCAACAGCCACCAGTAGTCATAGCTGACCCCTATTTCGATCGCCCTGGTGAAGTCGCTACCATTAGTAGCAACAACAACAATACCCGTTCGATCGACCTTTCCAAAATAATATTTTCTCCCCTATCAGGTACAGCAGAAGAAGCAAGGGCAATAGCATCTCTTTTTAAAATTAACCCCCTACTACATTCCCAAGCTACGGAAAGTGCAATCAAACAGGTAAAAAGCCCTCAGATTCTTCATATTGCCACGCACGGTTTCTTTCAAGATGGGTCACGCTCTCAATCCAATCAAAATACCATTAATGACAATCCTCTGCTGCTTTCAGGATTAGTTCTATCTGGGTTCAAAAAGCAGCAGGGCGGAGGTAATGAAGATGGCGTTCTCACCGCCTTAGAAGTCACTACCCTAAACCTCGTCGGGACAAAACTGGTGGCGTTGTCTGCCTGCGATACGGGTATAGGAAAAGATGCCACTGGCGAAGGTATTTATGGCTTGCGTCGGGCTTTAGTAATTGCAGGGTCTGAGAGTCAGCTAATCAGCTTGTGGAAAGTTGATGATAATGGGACTAAAGACTTGATGGTGAAATACTACAACCGATTGCTAAACAATCAGGGACGGAGTGAGGCACTGCGCCAGACTCAATTAGAGATGCTCAAGAGTGAAACTTATCAGCATCCCTACTACTGGGCTGCATTTATTCCTTCTGGTGATTGGAGACCAATGGGATTGAAACCTATTTCCCAGTAATCTGGGTAACAGCTTGCCCTGGAACCCACTTTCCGAACGCTCACCTTGCCTTCAAACCCCAGCAACTTGAGAACGATACAATATACCTGAAAAAAGAACTTAAATATCCAGCGATATTAAGGAGTGAAATGATTCTCTAAATTTTCGTCACTCATCAAGCTGTGGCAAATTCTGTCAAATAGTGCTAAAATATAACTAGATATCCAGCTTTGATAACTAATGTCTAGACGCGATAATTTACATCTATCCCTGCGCCACACTCTCGAAAAAGATGGGTGGACAATTACGGATGACCCCTTAATCTTAGTGTTAGAACAAACGCTCTTGAAACCTGATTTAGGAGCAGAAAAGATTTTCGCAGCAGAAAAAGAAGAACGGAAAATAGCTGTGGAAATCAAAGACTTCGACTCTCCTTCCGTAATTAATGAATTGGAAAAAACGATGGGACAGCTTCAGCTTTACCAATGGGCCTTGGAGGAGCAAGAGCAGAAACGGCAGTTGTTCCTAGCTATCAGTCAAACCATCTATATTCGACATTTCCAAAAACCAATTTTTCAGCTAGCCGTTCAACGGAATAGAATTAACTTATTAGTTTACGAACCAGACCAGGAGGCTATTGTTCAATGGATCGCTCACTAAATTATGCAGATATCCTGAAACAAACGCTACAAGAAGCAACTCGATCGCAACCTCGCTTACAAGCGATTCAGCTTTATCCTGTCTGCGATACCGATTCAGGTCATTTCCTGATTCTCGCTACAGGTTGGGATAAGCAACGCTGGATGGACACGATTCTGTTTCACGCTCGCTTGGTCGATCGCCATGTCATCATTGAAGAAGATAACTTTGAGGAAGGGTTAACCCCTGCACTGATTGTCGCAGGTATCCAACCAGAGCATATTATGACTGGTCTTGATTATCAAAATAGTGCTAGCCCAGTGGTGTTTCAGGCGGTTTAGCGATCGCCTCCCAGAAGCCATCGATCGCAATAACTCGATCGATACAATATACCTGAAAAAGAACTTAAATAGCCAGCGATACAGGGTTTATTTCAATAAACCCTGCCTTGAGTATGCTTAAATAAGTTTAGACACTTACTAACCAGATTTAAACCAGTGAACTTTCAATCAGTCATTGCCACCTTAAACAAATTCTGGAGCGATCGAGGCTGCCTGATCGCCCAATCCTACGACACAGAAAAAGGTGCAGGAACCATGAATCCCCACACTTTTCTCAGAGCAATTGGGCCTGAACCTTGGTCTGTCGCCTACGTCGAACCCTGTCGCCGCCCCACCGATGGACGCTACGGCGAAAATCCGAATCGCTTCCAACATTACTATCAATATCAAGTCCTGATTAAACCATCTCCTCCTAATATCCAAGAAATCTATTTGGACTCGCTGAGAGCATTAGGAATTAAACCAGAAGACCATGACATTCGCTTCGTAGAAGATAACTGGGAATCTCCAACTTTAGGCGCTTGGGGCGTGGGTTGGGAAGTCTGGCTGGATGGCATGGAAATCACTCAATTTACCTATTTTCAACAGTGCGGCAGCATTGATTGTCGCCCGGTTTCGATTGAGATTACCTACGGGCTAGAACGCCTCGCAATGTATCTGCAAGAAGTCGATGCGATGACCAAAATCCAGTGGACAGATGGCATTACTTACGGCGATGTTTACCTGCAAGGAGAAATAGAACAGTGTACTTATAACTTTGAAGCTTCCAATCCTGAATTGCTGTTTACTTTGTTTGGGCTGTACGAACAAGAAGCAGAACAATTGACTAAGAAAGGATTGGTTTTGCCTAGTCTTGATTATGTGTTAAAATGTTCGCATACTTTCAATTTGCTCGATGCTAGAGGTGTGATTTCGGTAACGGAGAGAACTCGGTACATTACCAAAATTCGCAACTTGGCGCGGCGGGTGGCTCAGCTTTATTTGGAACAGCGGGAACAGTTGGGTTTCCCATTGGAGAAAGCTGTGAAGGTTTGAGAAGTAAGTAATGTGAAATTCGGGTGCATCTGGGTTTTGAAGAGGGCGAAGCATTACCGCATATAAGTTATTAGTTATAATCTTATGCTGATTGCGGTAATGCTTCGCCCCTACACACATATTTGCTTGCAGAAATATCATATTTTAAATTAATTTAATGCCTAATTATTCTGAAAATTATCCAGAAACTACTCCTCAATTGCGGGTTGATGGTGTAAGTTTTAAAACACCGATCGCCTCTAGCTACTTATTGGACAATATCTCGTTTCAGGTACACAAGGGAGCTCGCGTCGCAATTGTCGGCCCTTCGGGGGCTGGGAAAACTACCCTGTTGCGGTTGCTCAACCGACTCAGCAGCCCCACGACTGGCTCGATTTATCTGGAAAATACAGATTACCGGCAAATTCCGGCGATCGAACTTCGGCGCCAAATTACCCTGATTCTACAGGAATCGAAGCTGTTGGGGATGTCGGTGCGGGAAGCTTTGGCTTATCCTTTGAAGCTGCGGGGTGTGACTGCATCAAACATTGCTGAGAGAATTAGCGGGGCGATCGCACAACTGCGGATACCCCAAGAATTACTCGATCGCACGGAATTGCAGCTTTCCACGGGCCAAAAGCAGTTAGTGGCGATCGCCCGCGGCATCATTCTACAACCAAAAATCTTGCTTTTAGACGAACCAACATCCGCCCTCGATGCAGGAAAAGCCGCCAACCTTTTGGAAGTATTGACACAGCTAACTAACAATCAAACCACAATTTTAATGGTCAATCACCAATTAGAATTATCCGAGCAATTTAGCACCAGAATTCTGCATTTACAGCGCGGAAAACTCATCGAAGATTTGCCATCTAATCAAATAGATTGGGTGCAACTACGACAAAATTTAATCCAAGCAGAAGCAGAAGCCCAACAAGAATGGTGAATAAACTAAAAAACATTTCTTGAGGTACGTTGTTGCGCTTCAGCGCTTTTTTATATAGAAGAAAGCGCTGAATCTCAATGAGCACCCCCACCACCAGCACCCGGTTTCACCTTTTGAAAACCCAAAATAGCAATCCCGCTTAACAACAAAGCAATTCCCACAAAGTAAAAACAATCATTAAAAGCCATCACATAAGCTTCCCGACGAACCAAACCATCAATCGCCTTAATTGCCTGTTCTTTCGCCACACTCAAATCAGCACCGCGACTCACAAAATACTGAGTCATTTGATTAAGTCTTTCCTGCGTCGCCGGATTGTACAAAGAAACAGATTCCCCCAATCGATTCGAGTGAAATTGCTCGCGCTGCGTCACCAAAGTTGCTAAGGCCGCAATCCCCATCGAACCTCCCATATTTCGCATCATATTAAACAAACCCGAAGCCGAACCAGCCTCGTGTCTCTCCATACCAGCAGTTGCGATCGTTGACAGCGGCACCATAATTAAAGGCTGCCCGACAGCGCGAACTAATTGCGACCAACGCAACTGATCGATACCCGTTTCGTGAGTCATGCTGGCATTCATAAAACAACTCACCGCAAACAAACTCACACCTATACCGATTAGCAACCGCATATCGATGCGCTGCATCAATTTCGGCACCACCGGCACGATGAATAACTGCGGTACGCCAGCCCACATAATTACCTCGCCAATTTGCATGGCATTGTACTGCTGGATCTGACCTAAATACAGTGGTAAAATGAACACCGAACCGTACAATCCTACACCTAACGAAACATTGACAATAGTTGCTAAGCCGAAATTGCGGCGAGTTAGCAGTCGTAGATTAATAAACGGTTTTTTTCGAGTTAGTTCAATCCAGAAAAAAGCGCCGAGAAATATAGCAGCAACTATGCTTAAACGCACAATAAAATCAGAACTAAACCAGTCTTTGCGGCTGCCTTCTTCTAACACAACTTGGAGGGAACCCAAGCCGATCGCCATTGAGGCAATTCCCCACCAGTCGCCACCTTTGAGCAGTTCTAGCCGCAACGGTGCAGGGGCGACGGCATACCACACAGCAGCTAGCAGCATCAGCCCCGGCACCAAGTTTAAATAAAAGACATATTGCCAGCCGTAATTCTCCGTCAGCCAACCTCCCAATGTCGGGCCAATCGATGGTGCAAAAGTCGCTGTCAGTGCAAACATCGCCATGCCAATCGGCTGCTTTTTGGGCGGCAAATTGGTCAGCAAAAACGTAAAAGCCATCGGAATTAAAATTCCGCCACTCAATCCTTGTAAAGCCCTAAATACAATCATTGAAGTCAAATTCCACGCCCAAGCGCAGCACATGGAAAAGAAGACAAAGAAAGCGGCATTTACCAAGATGTAGCGGCGCACTGAGAACACCTGCGACAGCCAACCCGTAATCGGAATGACGACTATTTCTGCGACTAGATAGGCGGTGGAAATCCAAGAACCTTCTTCTAATGTTGCGCCTAAAGCTGCTTGAATATCTCGGAGAGAAGCGTTGGTGATTTGGATGTCCAAAACTGCCATGAATGCGCCGAGAATTGTTCCCATGACGCCGATCCAGGTTTTTAGGGGAACGCGATCGTCGCTCTGTTGCTGGGGAATTGCACTGGTATTTGCCATTGGTTTAACCTCTGGTGTAATTAATTTGGATGTTTTAACCGCAGAGGGCGCAGAGGGCGCAGAGTAAGAGAGGGGAATCAAGAAGGAGAGAAGTTTACCAATTTTTTAGGAAATTAAACCCATTTTTTGATAAAGTGGTCTGACTAAGTTTTTTAAAGCTGGCAACTGTCTGGTAAAAAATATTGAACCTAAAATACAAATTATACCACCAAGTATGACTGTATTGGGAGAGCCGATATAATTTGCCATTCCACCTGCTACTAAATTACCAAACGGTGTCACTCCAAAAAATGCCATCGTGTAGATGCTCATTACTCTGCCACGTTTGTCGTCTTCTACTATTGTTTGCAAAAATGTGTTTCCTCCGGCAAATTGGATGATGAAACCAAATCCTACAAACAACATCATGATTAATGACAGCCACAAAATGCGGGACAAGCCAAAACCAATCAATCCAAATCCCATGATTGCTGGCGAAATTGCAATCAGTTTGCCGATGCCTACGATACTTTTTCGTCCGATTAAATAAATCGCGCCTGCAAATGCTCCGACTCCGGAAGCTGCCATCAAAAATCCGAGGGTTTGCGGGCCGCCGTTGAGAATTTTGGTGGCAAAAATTGGGACTAATACTGTGTGGGACATTCCGGCGAAGCTGACTAATGCTAATAGCAGTAAGATGGCTCGAATCGGGGGAAATCCGAAGGCGTAATCGAATCCTTCTTTTAATCTTTGTAAGGGTTTGGTATTGCTTGCTGCTATTTTACGGGGTTTGATCTTCATTGCTAATAAGCCTGCAATGACGGCGATGTAGCTGATTCCGTCCAGCAGAAAACAATAACTCGGGCCGACTGTACCTATCACTAATCCGGCAATTGCTGGGCCGATGAGTCGCGCTCCGTTGAACATGGAAGCGTTGAGGGCGATCGCATTTGCTAAGTCTTCTTTTTTTTCTACGAGCTCGGACACAAAAGCTTGCCGTGCGGGCGCGTCAAAGGCGTTGATTGCTCCTTGACAGAAACTCAGTATCAGGATTTGCCAAATGTTGATGACTCCTGTTAGCGCTAAAAATGCTAGGGCTAAGGATTGAACCATCGCTAAGATTTGAGTGGCAATTATCACTCGGTGCCGATTCGTGCGATCGATTAAAACTCCGGCAAAAGGCAGTAAGATTAATGTGGGAATTTGACTGGTAAATCCGACTACGCCCAGCATCCAAGGTGAATCGCTTAAATTGTAGACCAGCCACACTGTAGCAACTTGGGTCATCCAACTGCCAATCAGCGAGATGCCTTGTCCTGCAAAAAATAGGCGGTAGTTTTGCGATCGCAGTGCTGGCGGAAGTTTGATTTTTTTGATTTTTGCTAGAAGATTCATGTATCAGTTTCGTCAATATTTTGTATGGTAGCGCCCCGGAGCATACGTCTAATTAGTTAGGGCAACCATCGGGGAATTACCATAGACTTATTTTACGAATCAAATACAATTGCGGTATGGGCCTCTGGTTCTATTTTAGGATTTCGGAAAATTAGGATTTGAGTATTCAGGGTTTATGCACTCCTTGCAAAGAAACCGGGTTTTTTGCGTATCTGCGGGCTGCAATCTAGTATTTTTGAGAAAAAACCCGGTTTCTGGCCATCGGTGCGATCGCGAATTATCTTGTTAATTTCTTCCCTACAGCAAAACGATCGCCACAGTGATATCTTTCTGTCGCGATCGCCTGTTTAGCTAAAATTTGCTTCCGGGAACCTCAATCAATGCTCAACAGCCAAGTCCCTAAATAACGCATCAATGGAACGTCCCCAGGAGTGCGAATGCGGACGTTGAAATGGTACATTCCGCCCGGACTTGGGTTTCTGACGTTGGAGAGGACAACTTCAACGTTGTTACCGGCAGGAATTGGCTCTGCGGGATAAATTTCTATGAATCGATTTTCTTTGTCCCAGATTACTTCTTGCAATGCTATTGTTTTGTCTTTGACGCGCACTTTAATGTCTTTTTGGTCGAATTCGCCTTTGTAATAGTCTGGATAAGTAATGTTGAGTTGGGCGATCGCCAAACTTACTTTTTTGGAAGGAATTCGCAGCCGGTATCTGTCGCCAACCATTCCGGCTTTGCCGTAATCCAAGCGATAGTTTAACTGGTTGGCGCGTTCTGGGCCGCCGAAAATCGTGAATCCGGGCATCGACTGGGCTAAACTGATGGCCGGTAAGCCTGTCAGCAAGCAACCTGTAACTGCTAGTGCTGAAAATAATCGTTTCATAATCACTCCTCTAATCAAACTGCTGGTGAAGCTTAAATATCGATCGCCCGAAATTTGCGATCGAGCCTACAATATACCGAATTTCTCAATAATTCTCTCAGCCGAAACGCCCGCGCTCGCTCAATTTTTTTTTGCGTAATAATACTGACAACAGACATTCAAACTACCGAATTAGGCAGCATTGTATCATATCACCCTGGGCTGCAAGGTTAACAGTTTAGTGAATTTGAATCTATAAGACAAGTTAAAGAAGCGAGTGTAATTTTGGGGATCGGCTTTAGTATCAACGTGAGAAGCCAGCGATTGAAGTCGCACGCCAAACAAACGAAGACAGCCAGCGATTGAAATCGCGCCTACACAAACGATGTCCGCCGGACGCCGACTGGGAAATTTGAATTTCAACCTGCTCCCGTCAGGTTTTGTCTGTGTAGACGCGGTTTCAACCGCCCTGTCTATGTCTGTGTCTAGAGTATAAGGAGAGTCCATGAAATTAGCGATCGCCAAAGAAGTCGAAGCAGAGGAACGCCGGGTAGCCTTAGTACCCGACGTTGTAGCCCGATTAGTCAAACAAGGCGTCGAAGTTTGGGTTGAGGCGGGTGCGGGTGCAAAATCCTTTTTCTCGGATCTTGCTTACGAAGAAGCCGGAGCTCGTGTTGTCGCCGATACCGCTACGCTGTGGGGCGAAGCCGATGTCGTCGTCAAAATCGGGGAGCTCAAAGAATCAGAAGTTCACCAACTTCGCGAAGGAGGAGTTTTCATCGGATTTTTGAATCCCTTGGGAAATCCGGCGTTAGTACAGCGGTTGGCCGATCGCAAAATAACTGCATTCAGCATGGAAATGATTCCGCGCACCAGCCGCGCCCAAAGCATGGATGCACTATCATCCCAGGCCAACGTCGCCGGCTACAAAGCCGTACTGATTGCAGCCTGTGCATTACCGAAATATTTCCCGATGTTGACAACAGCGGCGGGTACAATTCGCCCCGCGAAAATATTGGTGATGGGTGTGGGCGTTGCGGGCTTACAGGCGATCGCCACAGCACGTCGTTTGGGCGCAGTCGTCGAAGCATTTGACATCCGCCCGGAAACAAAAGAACAAGTGCAAAGTTTGGGCGCTAAATTTATTGATGTCGAACTCAAAGAAGAAACTGTAGCAGCAGGCGGCTATGCTAAAGAATTATCAGAAGCAGCTAAAGAACACACCCGCCAAGTGCTCACCCAGCACGTCGGCGCTTCTGATGCAGTAATTACAACCGCTCAAGTTCCTGGTAGAAAAGCCCCGATTTTAGTTACCAGAGAAATGGTTTCTCAAATGAAACCGGGAGCAATAATTGTTGACTTGGCAGCGGAACAAGGTGGGAATTGCGAGTGCACGGAAGCAGGCAAAGATGTTGAATGGAACGGAGTTAATGTCATCGGCCCGATTAATTTACCGTCGTCGATGCCAGTACACGCTAGTGAAACTTACTCGAAGAATGTCTCGGCTTTGCTTCAGTTGATGCTGAAAGATAAGGAACTGATTTTGAATTTTGAAGATGATATCATCGCTGGTTCCTGTGTGGCTCGTGATGGCGAAATTAGCAACCAGCGGGTGCGGGATGCTTTGGCCGCTCAGGCTTCAGTCGTTAGTTAGATGATTTTTTGGAAGAATACCCGGCGATTGAAATCGCGGCTACACAAACAATGTCCGCCTCCGCGGACTAATGAAGCCCCGGCGATTGAAATCGCGGCTACACAAACAATGTCCGCCT